>JADYZI010000180.1 GCA_020853255.1 Acidobacteriota bacterium | reverse complement strand
GCTTGCCAAGGCCGCGGCAGAGAATCGCGAACTGTTCGTTGGTACAGTAAAGGCGCTGGCTGCGGCGATCGACGGTAAGGACAAATACACCCGCGGCCATTCGGAACGAGTGGCGCGGATATCCGTGGGCATCGGCAAACAGCTTGGGCTGGGAGATGAAGAACTTGAGACGCTGCGCATTAGTGCATTGCTTCATGATGTAGGCAAGATCGCGATCGACGACGCGATCCTGAAAAAGCCCGCCGCTCTCACAGATGCCGAGTTCGAGATAATGAAGACCCATCCGCAAAAGGGCTACAAGATAATGTCGCAGATCCCGGCGATGAAAGAATTTTTGCCGGGAATGTATATGCACCACGAAATGGTGAACGGCAAGGGCTATCCGCAGGGGCTGACGGACGAACAGATCCCGCTCCAGGCAAAGATAGTTTCGGTAGCGGATACGTTTGACGCAATGACGATTGATCGGCCCTATCAAAAGGGAATGCTCCTGCCCGAGGCCCTGGAGCGGATAAAGAGCTTTGTTGGAACGCGGTACGATGCAAGAGTTGTAGATGCCCTCGTTCGCGGCTGTGACGCAGGCGAGATAGGCAAGGGAATCGTTAAATTCCTGAACGAAAACAAAGACACCGTTGGACTTGTGAACAACCGTGTCGCCCCGCCCCGACGGCCGGAGGTTGATCCTGTGCCGGAACCTGTCAACGAAGAGATCCTTACTCTCACATAACAACCTTTGATATGAACCTGGATCAGAGCAACGAAATGTGGCAGGTCGAGGTCGGCGGCCAGATCTACGAAGCGCCGCTCGCCGAACTGCCGGAATGGATCGGCGAGGGATCGCTGCAGCCGAACGATAAGGTCCGAAAAGGAAACCTGCGATGGATCGAAGCACAAAAAGTTCCTTCGCTCGTTCCTTTTTTCAACGCCAGGGCCAATGGTGAACCGATGCCTGTCGTTCAAAGCATGACCGTCGGTTCGGTAAATGCTGAAGAACCTCTTCAAGCGGCGCCAATTGCTTCGGAAGCACCGACGGCCTCTTTGCCCCGGCAATTGTCCGATGGCGGAAGTCTTGCTGAAAGACATTCGACGCCGGGCCGATCTCAAAACGCCGCCCATCCGCAAGCGGCAATGTCAGGCCAATGTGCCAATCACCTCGACCGCCAGGCGGCGTATCTATGCAAGGGTTGTGGACTTGAACTGTGCAAGGCGTGCCCGAGTTCATACGGCGGCGTCCGCATTTGTCCGGGCTGCGGGGGAATGTGCCGTTCAGTTGCCGAGGCCGCAACGCACGCAAAACGTGCGGCGGTCGATTCCGGTATCGGGTCTGAGTCATTCGGTTTTTCCGATTTTGGCCGTGCGATCGCGTACCCGTTCAAATTCAAGTCAAGCCTCTTCCTGGGCGGGCTGATGTTCATGATCTTTACATTCGGCCAATCGGCGGCCTCACTCGGCAGCCTGTTCCTGGCCGCCGCGGCGATCTTCTGCTTTATGCTCGCCAATATGGTCGTTTTTGGTATAAGAGCGAACCTGATCGACAACTTCACACAGGGGAATTTGGATGTCGATTTCATGCCGAGCTTTGACGATTTCTCCATTTGGGACGATGTTATTCAACCGTTCTTCCTGTATATCGCGGCAAATATCGCCTCCTTTGGGCCGTTCGTTCTGGTCGTTGCGGTTGGCACTTATCTTGTGTTGAGTTCGGCGGCGGCTGAGATGCAGAAGTTCAACCGTGAACTCACCGGTGTGCCCGGAACGCAGGTCTATGCACCCGACCGGACCGCTGAGCAGACCAAAGAGGTGAACGAAATACTGAACAAGGTAAAGCAGCAGAACGAACGCCGCGTGGCTGATCAGCAAACGGCGGCGGCATCGGCCGAAACAGGCCAGGGTGCGGCGGTTACCGAAACACCCGGCCAGGTGCCGGACCAGCAGAAACTGGATGAATTGCTTCAAGAGATACGCACCAAGCAACTCCAATCAGCACAACCTGTTCAGGCCGAGTTCGATCAGGCCGGTTACTTGGCTGCACTGCAAAAGATAATTCGCCTTGCTGCACCGCTTGTGGTTTTCGGTTTCTTAACACTCTTGTGGGGGTTGTTCTATTACCCAGCGGCGTGTGCGGTGGCCGGCTATACGAGGTCATTCACCGCAACGATCAACCCAATGGTCGGCCTGGATACAATAAGGCGGCTGGGTGGTTCGTACGTCTTGATACTGCTTATGGGCCTTATTATCGGCGTAATGAGCCTTGTGATCGCGGGCGTCGTTGGAATGTTGTTCAGCCCGCTTGATCTTCCAAAGGTCGGCAACCTACCGGCAACTATCATCGGCAGTTTCATCACATTCTATTTTTCGGTCGTTTTCTCATGCATTCTTGGCTACGCTCTGTTCAAGTCGCGAGACAAGCTGAAGCTGGCTAGGTAGGCTACTCAGTCATACAGAGGCCCGCGTAAGAGCAAGGGGTATGATACGAAGTTGAGTATCATGCCATTGTTCATCCGCGGGCTTTTGTATCATCCGTTTTGTGGCTGTTCGATAATTTTTTATAATCGAATATTTACACAAGCGTCGGCTTTTTCTGCGGGCGTTATATATATGGCACTTTTTTGGCGTAGGAAAAAGGAAGACAAATTCTCGACATCGACTTTGGGCCTCGACAAGTCGATGGAAGAACTGAAAGCGCAGGAAGCTGCGGTTGAACGAGAGATCGGAGTTCGTTTTTCGAACGCGATCGCTAAAACGCGGGATTCGATCAACACAAAGCTCGACACCATTTTCGAAGGCCGCAAGCAGATCGACGAGAAATTGCTTGACGAGCTGGAAGAAATGCTCATCTCAACTGACATTGGCGTGCAGACGACGATGCAGGTGCTTGATGCGATCCGCAAAGGTGTTTCGCGGCAGGAGATAAACGACCTCGACGCGCTTAAATCCGTCATGAAGAATGAGCTGCTCGATATTTTGCAGCATTCGAAGGACCACGGCGTCGCGTCCGAAACAAGTGTCGCAGACGCCATTAAACCTTACGTTCTGATGGTCGTTGGTGTAAATGGCGTTGGGAAGACGACGACCATCGGAAAACTTTCGCAGCGTATCAAGAACGAAGGGAATGAAGTATTGATCTGTGCCGCGGACACATTTCGTGCGGCCGCGTCCGATCAGCTTGAGATATGGGCCGAGCGGGCCGGTGTTCCGATAATTCAGCAAAAGCAGGGAACTGATCCGGCTGCCGTCTTGTTTGACGCACTTCAATCGGCCAAGGCCAGGAACGCGGATGTGCTGATCGTTGACACGGCCGGCAGGCTTCACAACAAGGCGAACCTCATGGCCGAACTCGAAAAAATGAAGCGGATCGCCGGCCGCGAGGTGCAGGATGCGCCCCATGAAACCTTGCTCGTTATCGACGCGGTGACGGGTCAGAATGGCCTTGAGCAGGCGCGCCAGTTCACAAAGGTCGCAAACGTGACAGGGCTTGTACTGACCAAACTCGATGGCACGGCAAAAGGCGGGATCGCGGTTGCGATCGCGAAAGATCTCGATCTGCCGATAAGGTACGTCGGGATCGGAGAGCAAGTAAATGACCTGATGGTATTTGACGCGGAAAGTTACGTGAATGGCCTTTTTAACTAAAATTTTTGAGAACTAACTGTAGTTTTCATACGGATCTTCATTGCCCGAAACTACAAAGATCGACCTTGGCCTCACCACCCGCGCTATTGAATTGGCGCGTGCGGGCATGGGGCGCGTCTCGCCGAATCCTTTGGTCGGCTGCGTCATCGTCTCAAAAGGCGGAACTATTGTAGGCGAAGGCACATATATCAAGGACGGAACGACACACGCGGAGGTCATTGCCCTTGAGCAAGCCGGCGAGCGGGCCCACGGCGGTACGGCCTATGTTTCGCTTGAGCCGCACGATCATTTTGGCAAGACGCCGCCGTGTACCGAGGCATTGATCAACGCCGGTATCAAGCGGGTGGTGTGCCCCGTCGAAGATCCGAACCCGCTGGTTTCGGGCCGCGGATTTGAACGATTGAGAAATGCCGGGATCGAGGTCGTGTCGGGCATCCTTGCCGATGAGGCTTCGCGACTAAATGAAAAATTTATCTGCTGGCACCGCGATCAGCGGCCTTTTGTCCATTTGAAACTTGCGATGTCGCTGGACGGGCGAATATCGGTCAACAATAGTGTATCGACTGCTCTGTCAGGTGCGGCCGCTCGCAAGCGGGTCCATGATCTTCGCCACGAAAATGATGCGATCCTTGTCGGCGCGAGCACCGCGGCTGTAGATAACCCGAGCCTGACCGACCGTAGCGGAAAACCGAGGCCGCGGCCTTTGGTCCGTGTTATTCTCGACAATCGGCTTCGGCTATCTCCTGATTCGATCCTTGCTACAACCACCGCCGAAGCTCCGACGATCGTGTTTACAAATTGTATCGATCCGGCAACGGTCGCACGTTTGACCGATCGCGGTGTCGAGGTTGTCCCGATCGAAGGCGGGGCGAGAAACCTGGCCGCCGTTCTGGACGCACTCTACAAACGCGAGATCCAATCCGTTCTTGTCGAAGGCGGCACTGCTGTTGCGGGAGCGTTTGTCGAGGCCCGCTTGATCGATAAGGTCACCTTCATTTATGCCCCGATGATCATTGGCGGAGAATCACCTTCCGCGGTCGGCGGCCCCGATATTTCGAGCCTGTCCGAGGCCCTTCGGCTCAAGGAGATCGATCTCGTCCGCTTAGGAGCCGATATTGAAATGACCGGCTATCCAATAAAATGAAGCCTACGAAGCGAACGCCTCGCGGATCGACGCGGCCAAAAAGGTTGCTGGGGCAGAATTTTCTTTCAGATCCTAATTATCTTGCGAGGATCGCCGCCGCGGTCGAAGCTAAGGCGGATGACACGTTGATCGAGATCGGCCCTGGCCGTGGGGCATTGACCGAACTGCTGCTGCAAACAGGGGCAAAGGTTATCGCGATCGAGCTTGACCGCGATCTGATCGGACCGCTAAAGGAAAGATTCAGCGGCGCGGGCCATTTCCATTTGATAGAACGCGATGCGTTGACGGTGGATTTCAACGAATTGCTGTCTCAATTTGGGCCTGCGGCACAGGCAAACTCCGCACGGCCGACGGTAAAACTGGCCGCCAATTTGCCCTACTACATTTCAACGGCTGTGTTAAGACACATTGCTGCTCAGCGTGAGATCTTCACTTCGCTCATTCTGATGTTTCAGCGTGAGGTGGTACACCGGATCACTGCTCGGGCCGGAAATTCGGAGCGCGGCTATTTGACCGTTCTGGCGGAAGCCGCCTTTGATGTTCAAAAGCTCTTTGATGTTCCACCGACGGCTTTCTGGCCTGTGCCAAAGATTTGGAGCTCCGTCGTCAAACTTACTCCAAAACCATATTTCAAAGACGAAGCCGGCATGCTTCATCTCGTCTCCGCCGGATTCGCTCAGAAGCGAAAAACCATCGCAAATAATTTAAAGGCCGCCTATTCGAATTATGATACGGCCCTCAATGCGGCTGGGATCGACCCAAAGACACGGGCCGAAGCTCTTACGCTCGACGAATGGCAGCGGTTATACCGTGCCATCGCCGCCGTTTAACTTGCCATCTTCATCGGCCGGTCTTTCATCATATTCCCGCGGAGGGAAAATAATGGAAAGAACGATCGAAAGGCCGATTGCGCCGGCAATTATCCCAAGTGACCAGGTGATCGGGAACTTGCCGCCGAATGCATCATTCAGCCAGACCATCTTCAATCCTACAAATACCAAAACCACAGCCAGGCCATATTGAATGAGATGGAACTTGTGGATCACACCGGCGAGCATAAAGTACATCGATCGGAGGCCGAGGATCGCGAAGATGTTCGACGTGAAGACGATCAGCGGTTCGTTCGTGACCGCAAAGATGGCCGGAACGCTATCGACCGCAAAGACGATATCCGTCGCCT
>JADYZI010000179.1 GCA_020853255.1 Acidobacteriota bacterium | reverse complement strand
CACCGTATCCTCATCCAGTTCTTTTACAGCTTCAAGGACGGCATTTGCACCACAGTTTAGGGCCAACGGAAATTTCAACGGGGTGTGTTCAAGAGCTCTACCGTTCAGCAAACGTTTGTAGTGTTCGCTGACTTTGTTTCCGGTACGCTCCGCCGATGCAGTTGAGTTTCCTTCCCAGTTACTCCATACCAGCAAAGGCCGGTCGAGACAGTGATATGAACCAGCTTCAAAAAAAACGGCCGCCGCCAGATATATATCGGCGGGTACCATGTCGAACAGATTGCCGCGTTTCGCCCTAAGAGAGTCAAAGACACTTCTGTGGTATGCCGCATTTGAAAGATACGGACAAATAAAACGCGGATCCACGGGGACCGAACTTAACGCATGGATTGATAAAACCTGCTTGAGAGCGTCGCGAGCAGAAAATCTCGTAACATTCCGGCTTCCCTCAGCGATCAACAGCGAATTCTTCGGAACATCGATCCCAAAATCAAAGAGTGGCTCGTGATAATACCGGCAATACTGATATCCAACGATCTCGGCACCTTCTAGATCAATGGCCCGTTTGACAGTCTGGAGCAATGCGGGAGTGTACGCGTCGTCATCAGATAGAAATGTTATGTATTCGCCGCTAGCGTTCTCTAGTCCGGTTTGATAATTGTCTCCGACGGACAATCTTGCGGCTGACTCAAAGTACTTGATCCGCGGATCGGAAAATTGTTTTACCACCTCGCCCGTATTGTCCGTTGAGCCGCCGTTCGATATTACTATCTCAAAGTCTTCGAACGATTGCTGCAGCACGCTTTCGATCGCCATCGGAAGCAAGTGCGCCCGATTGTAGGTTGGAATTATTACAGAAAAATGTGGCATCAATTACCGGTTTCAAACGCAGCGGGCTTCTCAACCCAGCAGGCAATAAAATCTCCGTCGTTCGGGCGGACCAGGAATTGATCTTCCGCTTCCCTCATGCGGCCCCTGGCCGTCTGCTCTTCCGCATAGTTGAGCGACGGCGGGCGGCTCAGGATCTTTCCTGCTGCGTTCTCATTGCGGAAGGCAATTTCCCAATCGAATGTGTAACTCAACCCCGTTTTCATTTTTCTGATACTAAGTCCGGCCTTGTCCATCAGCATCCGAAAGGTGTCCGGAGTAAACGTGAACAGATGTCTTGGCGGGTCCCATCCGTACCAGTATTCGCCGCTCATCTCGGCACCTAGGCCTTTGCCATTCGGTACCTCTATGTAGGCGATTCCGTTCGGTTTGAGCAGTCGTGCGATGATCTTCATCGTCGCAAGCGGGTCAAAGAAATGTTCAACAACGTGGCTCAGATGGATATAGTCGAACGCTTCGCTCTCAAGGCCGGCATCCTCAAGCTGTCCGACGATCACATCGATATCAAACGCGTCCTTGGCACTTTGCGCGGCGTGCGGGCTCATGTCGACACCGGTTACGTTCCAGCCGTGCCGCTTTAACAGGCCTAGAAAGGTGCACCTGCCGCACCCAACTTCGAGCGCTTTACCATTTGCCGCAAACCGTGGAAATCTGTCGCCGTAGGAATATGTGGCCTGTTGATAGAACCGCCTAACGAAAAGCGGTCGAAAGATCCGCTGCCAGAGTGCCATTCGCCCGGTATCGTATCCAAGCGATGACAGGACCGAGGCCCGCACACCCTCACGCAAAGCCCGTCTGATCCCGCCGGCGCGGCCGTTTGGCGATGTCGGCGTTGCATACGCCCCGTAATCATCCGGATAATAGGTCCCAATAGAAGAAGGCGTGGGGCGCGGTGAGAGGCGAAAGAGGCCGCAGCCGCCGCAGCTCAGCATCGGGAAACTCCCCGGCAGCCGATAGAGCCGGTCGAAAGTATTGAACAGCAGCGTTGAGTCCGAGCTTCCGCACAGCGGGCACTGATCGACTGTTTCTGTATCCGCCGGGCCGGGGCCGTTAATTTTGTCTGATGGTCCGGTCATTGATCCTGGCGCGGAGCCAGAGCCTCTCCTCATTTGTCAGCAGGCTGGTCCAAACGATAAAAGCGTAAGCAAAAAACGCAGCCGCAGACACGATCACCACTAAAGGGCCCAGTCCGCCATAGTACCAAACGATGGCCGCGGGCACGGCAAGCACGGCAAATGCGGGCAAAGCTGCGTTGGGCAGCCTGCCGATAGAAACGCCGCTGACCTTGCGGGCAAGCAGGAAAAGCATCACGGCGTCGGCGATCACGCGGATGCTCCATGCCGCCGCCGCCCCGAGCGCACCATACGATGATACGAGCCAGAACGTCAGAGGGATATACAATGCCAGCTCGACCCAATAGAGCTTGGCAAGCTTATCCGTCCGCCCGCCCGCGACAACGATCGCTGCCGGAAAGAATGCAACGGCATTCAATAGCAAACCAACCAACAGAATGTGAAGCGGCCCGACACTTTGCTCTCCGAACTCCGCGCCCGCCCACCATGTCAGGAACGGTTTAGCAATGATCGCAACGAAGACAACGCCGGGCAGGAACCCAATAGCCGTCAGCCTGATGCACCGAGCGTAAAGATCGCTTAATCTGCCGCGGTCCTCCTCTGCCTGAAGCTGTGAGAAGGCGGGTATAAGCGATTGCGTCATCGACCCGGAGAACATCGTCAGCATCGTTGCAATAGTATATGCCACCGAATAGTAAGCAAGCTCCTTGATCGTGGTCGAGTGAGCGAGGATGAATTTTTCAGAATTACCGAGCAACAAAGCGGCTATGGTCGAAACAGCATAAGCTCCCCCGAAATATAAGAGCGGACGAACCGCTCGACTGGACACGGATGCATTAAACAATGGTGGAAGCAGTCGGCGTGATGTGAAGAGATGCGCCGCCAACGTAAGCAGGCTTGCGATCATCAGGGCGAATACGGCTCCTGATATTCCGCCGCAGAGATAAATGATCACCGGCGTTGCGACGATTCCCAGAATTCTAAAACCTGATGTAACAAAAGTGTTCAGGTCCATCCGAAGCCTCGTGAGCTGCGGCGTGTTGAACACGGCATTTAGAAAATTTACGACAAATGTAATTGACGCAAATTTGAGTGCGAGTGAGGCTTCGCCCAGCAAATGATCGGGAACATTGAACAGCGCGGCAAGCCGGGCGGAGAACGCGAATATCAGGACCGCAAACGGCAAACTTGATAAAAAGGCGATCAGCGCGGCCGTTCGAACAATGCGGGCCTCTTGTTCAGGATCGTCGGCGGCAAAGGCCTCTGACGCAAATTTGGTCGACGCGATCGACATCCCCATATCCGCAAAGCCCAGATATGTCGGTATAAGAGCGGTGAGCACAAGCACGCCATAGCCCTCGGAGCCGAGTAAGCGAATGGTGAAGGGCGTCGCCGCCATCGAGAATGCGAGCGGGGCAATTTGGCCGGCGAGGGTCCATAGGCTGCCCTTGACGACCTTTGTGGTCATTCCGGCGGTCTTTGGGATGTTCTCGCTTGTCATTGCCGGCGGCTCGGCGACATTCTGCATCACTTCGAAAGTTTATGGGCTGGGGCTGAATATATCAAGATGCAGAATTTTGGATGGCTTCGCGGAGTTCATCAAGGCCGATGACCGATGTACCGACCTTTTCCACCGCCAGGCCGGCGCCTATGTTCGCGAGCGTTATGGCGGAATGAAGGCCCGCCTTTGCTCCAAGTGCCGCGGCCAGCAGGGCTACGACGGTATCGCCCGCACCAGTAACGTCATAGACCTGACGCGCCAGTGACGGAAAATGCACCGCAGGTTCGTTCGGGCGATAGAGCCTCATCCCGTGTTCGCCAAGCGTGACCAGCAATGAGTCAACCGCCGTTGCCGAAAGTATCTGCCCGGCGGCCTGATCGGCCATCTCTTCGCCGCCTTTCTCGATCCCGGCCGCGTTCAACGCCTCAGCCAAATTCGGCGTAAGCAGGCTTGCCCGGCGGTATTTGGCAAGATCTCGGCTTTTCGGATCGACGATCGCCATCTTTCCCTGCCGCCGCGCCTCATCGATAACGGCGGCTATCAAGCCATTTGTCAGGCATCCTTTGGCATAATCAGAAAGCACAACTACATCTGCCTCGGTCACCAGTTCCGGCATCTGCCCAAATAGGTCTTGCTCTTCGGCCGCCGTCAGAGGGCTGTCGGTTTCTTCATCTACGCGAGCGATCTGCTGGCTGTGAACAAGTACGCGTGTCTTGGTCGTCGTCCGCCTCTCGGAGGAACCCTGAAGCATGCGGTCGAGGATTTGATGATCTTTCAAGCACGCGCGCAGGCTTGCGGCACCTTCGTCGGGGCCGACCACGCCCACGAGCTTTGTCTCGGCACCGAGGGCGGCTATATTGGCCGCGACGTTCGCCGCTCCGCCCGGCCGATTTGAAACGCGTTCGAGCGCAACTACCGGCACCGGTGCTTCAGGCGAGAGCCGTGACGCCTTGCCCCACCAATAGCGATCAAGCATAACGTCGCCGATAACAAGGACATGTGAGCCGCGAATGTCTTCGAGAAGCTGTAAAAGTGTAGGCCTTAGATCCATCGATTTTCCCAAGTTATTCCGACCGTCCAAGATAGGCGTACATCCGCCCTTTCAACCACGCAACCTCGGCCGTATCCAGCACCCGTGTGGTAATAAGCATTACATATAGGCAGCCGGCGATCAGAGTGAGGGCGATCACCTGAAGGTTCAATTCTCGAAAGTATGCAAGGGCCGCCACCGGCAAGAGCATTATAGCGGCCGCAGCGAGAAATTGAGGAACATTCTTTTGCAAATACGACACACCGCCGACCCGGTGTGCGAGAGCAAACATCAAGACTGAATCGAGCAGGCTTCGGATACTCCACGCGGCGGCGGCCCCAACCGCCCCATATCGATCCGCCAGCCACCATACAAGCAGCAGGTAAGGGATCAGTTCCAGCCAGTATATCTTTGCAAGTACATCCGACCGTCCAGCCGCTATCACTATCGTGTACGGGAAATACGTAAGCATTGTAAAAAGAAAACCCGTAACGATAATGTAAAACGGTACAGTACTTTCTTGCCCAAATTCGGGGCTGAACCAGTATGTGAAAAAGATCCTCGCTCCCAGGATCATCAGGACATATATCGGCAGCAGGCAGACCATCACCGCACGAATACCACGCGAATACAACGCGCTCAGGGCAGGTCGCATCGACTCGCCCTGCAGCTGCGAAAATGCGGGCATCAATGACTGTGCCATCGAACCCGCAAATATACCGACCATACCAGCAAACGCCGCCGCAACCGAATAGTACGCAAGTGTTTCAACCGAAGTGACCCGCGTGAGAACGAATTTCTCAAGATGCATTATCAAAGCACCGGCAACATACGCAACCATCAGCGATGAACCAAATTTGACCAAAGGCCGAACTGACTCACGGTCGATCGAGAATCCCGCCATTTCCGGCAAAAGCTTTATGCCGCAGAATACGTGTCCCGACAGCGTCAGTAATGACGCCGCGAGGGTTGCGGCAACTGCCCCAAGCACGCCTCCGCCAAGCAGAACAACGATCGGCGCGGCTATCAGGCCCAGAATTCGGCCCGCCGCGGTGATCGATGTGTTCAGGTCCATTCTGAAGCGTGTCAGCTCGGGCGTATTAAGGATAATGTTGAGAAAATTAACAACGAGGATCACCGCTGCCAGCTTTAGCGCAAGCGAGCCTTCATCGATGAGAGATCCCGACACATTGAAAAGCTGCAGTATCGGCCGCGAAAAGATCGCGATGCCGGCGGCAAAGGGAAGCGATGACACCAAAGCTATCAGTGCGGAAGTTCGTACGATACGAGCCTCTTTCTCGGCCGCTCCCTCAGCTTGCGCGGCAGACGCAAACTTCGTTGAAGCGATGTTCATCCCAAAATCCGCAAAATTCAGATAATTCGGGATCAGAAGTATTAGTACCATCAGCCCGTAGCTCTCAGTACCGAGCAGCCGGGTAAGAATGGGCGTTGTAAATACGGAAAAGCCGATCGGCAAAATAACGCCGAATAAGGTCCACAGCGTTCCTTTGGCGACCTTCGTCGTCATTCCGGCAGTCGGCTGTGGAGTGATCTCGTTTGCGGGGCCCGTATCTGGGTTCACCTGCAAAGTTTATTGACGGCCACCGTTGAGTGTCAAACAAGGCGCGTAAGCATAAAGGCCGATGCGGCCTTCCGCGGGCACCTCCGCATATTGCAAAAGTACGCTGCAACTTTCGTCTAGTCCTAGTTTAGGAACACGGGAGGCCAAAGCAGATATGGGAGAATGCGCACACATGCTCGATGACGGCGACTGCAAGATATTGCCGGACCGGCGCCAGTCAAATCAGAACCTCGATCCCAAGCGGCCTGAAGGCGACATCGTCATCACAAAGCCCGTCGGGCAGGGCGGGGCAAACGTGTATGACGATGTTTACAATATCCAATACGGCCTCGACCAGGTCGCCCCGATCGACGGCGGACCAAGCCCGCAGCTCGTAATTGACGGGCTCTGCGGACCAAAAACTATTG
>JADYZI010000178.1 GCA_020853255.1 Acidobacteriota bacterium | reverse complement strand
CCTTTGGCGATGGCGACGGTTTGACGGCCGGTTTGTCCGACTGGAAAGTTGGGCACGGCACGATCTCGCCGGTCGTAACGTCCTTGCATACAAGATCGGTCGGCATCGAAGGCATGAACGGGCTGCCGGCGTTCGGGTCGCCGGATATCGAACCGCCGCCCGGCGGAACGAATGAAGGTGCACCCGGCGGCGGCGCTCCGGTCGCCCACGGGTTGTAGTTGTCACCGCCCGGCAATGTCGCCGGCGGCTGCGCGACTATCTCGGCGTTGCTCATAGAGCCGGGGATCGATCCCGGCATAGAGGCAAGTGCCTGCTCTTCGGCACCGGTCGCCGGGCTGAGCGGCTGCACCGGTTGGCCGTTGGCGTCGGGCTGAAGCTGTGTGACTGGGAGCGTTTGTTTGCTCGATGTAGCGTAAATGAGTACACTCGCGAGCACGCCGATACCGAGGACCAACGCCGCGGCGGTCTTCCAGAATCTGCCAGTTGAACCGGCAGGGGCGATCGAGGCGCGGTCGAGTGCCGCGACAAAGTCAGCCGCCGTTTGATAGCGTTCATCCGGGTCTTTGGCCAGGGCCTTTTTTACGACCGTCTCGATGGCGGCGGGTACGTCATTTCGGAATTCACTTAGCGGCGGCGGCTCAGCCTCGGCGTGCTTAAGCATCACATCCGTCGGCGTTTCGCCTGTGAACGGGACCTCGCCGGCCAGCATTTGATACAAGATGATGCCAAGGCCGTAGATGTCAGAGCGGGCGTCAACCGTGCTCAATCCTGAAAATTGTTCCGGTGCCAGATAAGCAACGTTGTGACGGGCGCTATTGTCGGCCTGATCGCCAGATACATTATCCGCGGGTTCGAAGTCGAAGACCTTTACATTTACAGCATCCGCCGTGTTCGCGATCAGGATGCTGTCGGGCGACAGATTCCGATGAATAAATCCGGTTTCGTGGGCAGTGTTCAAGGCCTCGGCGATCTGCCTTGCCGCCGAGACGGCCCGTTCGACCGAGAATTGGCCGCCCGCACCGATCGTGTTCTTGAGAGGTTCGCCGTCGAAGCCCTCATATACAACGTAATATGAGCCGTCGTTATTCGACCCGAAATCGTTTGCGGACAAGATGTGCGGATTTGCAAGGGCCGCGGCGGACCGTGCTTCGGCGGTAAATTGCTCACGAATCGTATCGTCAACGGCCAGCGACGCCGGCAGCACCTTTAGCGTGGCTGATCTGTCCATGAACAAATGCCGCCCGCGATAAAAATTGCCCAGTTCGCCGCTTCGCAGCAGCGAATCGAGCCGATATTTTTCGGCGATAACTGTTCCCGTTAATTGTTCAGCCATCCTTCCTTAGAACGAACTGGAATCGATCAAGTTGCATTCGATTGTTCAAGATCCTTTGAGGTCTTTGTGTTCTTTTTTAACACAAAGGTCGCAAAGTTGAAGACACAAAGGGCACAAAAGTCCTCGGGATCGACCTGCAACAGTCCTGCCGACTATAACGAAAACGCGGACGAGGCATGATCACGCCTGCGTCCGCGTTTTGGGTTCCGTCATCGAATTAAAGCTTAACGAAGACGATGACCAAAGCAAACAGCACCAGTGATTCGATCAGGGCGAGTGCGATGATCATGAGCGTCATGATGTTGCTGGCCGCACCCGGATTGCGTGCCGCGCCTTCCGCCGCACGCGAGCCGACCAACCCTTGGGCGATACCGCCAAGCCCTGCCGCCAGGCCGAATCCGATGCCGCCGCCGATCGCCTTGGCGGCGAGAACGGTCGATTCATTATCAGCGGCCCCGCCGGCCGGCTGAGCGGCCGCGACCACTGCCATCAGGGCCATTGCGATCGTTGCGTAAAACACGTATTTAGTCTTGTTCATTTTATATTCTCCTGTTTTGTTTTTAGGTTTTCAGGAGGTCCCGGTTCAAAATCCTGCATCGTTTTTATTATTTCGCCTCGCTTCCGGTATTCGCTTGAATTTATACTCCCCAAGAGTCAAGCGCGCCTGTAGCGTGCGGGCATACTGAGGCATAAGAGATTCGGCCTCACGTTATCTTTCAGCAAGTTTTCAAACGATCTCTCCTAAGTACTTCAGGCTTCGCTCCTGAATAGGTGAACGGGCAAAATTGCCTGTTCCACACTTTTTAAGCCGCCGCCGGTTCAGCGTGAGTTTCCTCCGTGTGCTCATCTTCGTGATGTTCTTCGTGCGAAGCGTGGGATACCTCGCTAATGTAGATCATCGAAAGAAGCGTGAACACCAGCGTCTGGACAAAGGCCACGAATACACCAAGGCCGGTCAATATAAGCGGCACGGCGATCTGCGTGATCGGCGGAAATAGATTCGTGATCTCAAGGAAGATCTTCTCATCCGCGAACATGTTTGCGAATAGCCGCACGCCGAGCGTGAACGGCCTGATCGAATTTGAGATCAGTTCGATCCCAAAGATCAGCGGCGTGATGACAAGTGCCAGCACAAGCGGCAGCCTTGGCCCGGCAAAATGCCGAATATGGCCCCACAGGCCGTTCTCAGAAATACCGATGTAGTTGTAATAAACGAACGATGAGACGCCGAGAGCATAGGTTACGCTTACCGATGCGGTCGGCGACATGAACATCGGGAACTGGCCCATCAAATTCGAGACAAGTATCAGAATGGCGAATGTTGCAACCACCGGAAGATGCCTGTATCCGTGCTCGCCGATGACGTTGACCGTCATGTCCTTTATCGCCAGATAACCCGCTTCGAGCGTAAGCTGACCTTTTGAAGGATCATCCTGGTCAAGCTTGCCTTTGAAAAGATATATGATCGCGATGGTCAGCAGGCACGCGATAACGAACATGATCGTGTACCAGGGAATAGCGTTCTGCGGCGTGTATTCGCCAAAGACCGATTCAGCATTTGTGCCAAATAATGCGAAGAACTGGTCCCAGTACGGCTTGGTGTACTTGAGCTGAAACTCGTGGACCGGTTCGCCAAACACGCGATTGATGAATTCAACTATCAGCGGCACATGATGGCCGCCTTCCGCTAATAAGAACATTTTCTGTTAATTTTCTTCACCGCCGTTTGGACGGTAGAAGATCCTGAATATACCTTCAAAAACTACAGCAAATCCAAAAACGCCCATTCCGAGTATCAGGCCAATGATCGAGACGGCATCGGTAGCGTAAAGGACCGCGACAACGGCAGCGAGCACCATATACCGGCCGACATATTTTAGGCCCAGCCACCGGGGCCTTTCGCCGGTCTCGGCCGAGATCGCAAAGACCTTCGCAAGCGAATACCTAAGCCAATAATAATTCAGAAAGGCAAGCAGAACGCCCGCCAACACGCCTGCCCCAAATGAAATGGAAACGAAAGCCGCTCCCAATAGAGCACCCGCCAGGCCGATCAAAGCCATGAGCTTCAAGATCCGTCCGTGCGACAGCGGCTTAACGGTATTGTCAGCGGGCGCACCTTGTCCGGTCTCATCGCTCATTGCGAAACTTAAAGTTTACAGTG
>JADYZI010000177.1 GCA_020853255.1 Acidobacteriota bacterium | reverse complement strand
TGCGGTACATGGTCGCGCACATGCACAGGTCGGGAGCGAGCAGGTGTATTTCCTTATCAGGAAATCGCTGCTGCAGGCGGCTGACAAGATTGACCTCGGTCCCGATGGCCCATTTTGAACCGCTTGGCGAATTTTCAACGGTTTTGATAATAAATGACGTCGAGCCGTCGAGATCGCTCATCTCGACCACCTCGCGTGTGCACTCCGGATGGACAAGCACCTTGATGCCGGGAATTTCATCACGCACCTTATCGACATGCCACGGTTTGAACCGTCCATGCACCGAACAGTGGCCGCGCCATAGGATCAGTTTCGCTTCGAGCAGAGCTTCTTCAGTGTTCCCGCCAAGTTCCTGATGCGGGTTCCAGAGGGCCATTTTGTCCAGCGGGATGCCGAACTTTGCACCAGTATTCCGGCCAAGATGCTGGTCCGGGAAGAAAAACATCTTATCGAACTGTTTGAGATAGATATCGAACAACGGCACCGCGTTTGACGAGGTACAGACCACGCCCTCATTCCTTCCGCAAAACGCCTTGATCGCGGCCGATGAGTTCATATAAGTGATAGGTGCAACACGCTGTTCAAGTACACCGATCTCCGCAAGCTGTTCCCACGCGTCCTCGACCTGTTCGATCGTTGCCATGTCCGCCATCGAACATCCCGCGCCCATGTCCGGCAATATCACCGTTTGCGACGGCTTGCCCAGGATATCGGCGGATTCGGCCATAAAATGGACGCCGCAGAACACGATGAATTCAGCGTCGGTCTGCGACGCCATCACCGAAAGCTGATACGAATCGCCGGTCAGATCGGCGTGTTTTATTACGTCGTCACGCTGGTAATGGTGGCCGAGTATGATCACCCTGCCGCCGAGTTCTGCCCTTGCCGCCTCGATCGACTCGGCGATCTCGGCATCGGGCATAACGAGAAAATCTTCTATGGGACGAACTTGTTCGAGTACTTCTGCCATGGTTCTTCTCCTTACCGGTTTAGATGCGAGGCCGGCAGCGGATCAAAGAAAAATCATTGCGCTTTCAAGGCAGGTTGCGCAAGGCGCGCGGCTGTTTACCACCGAATGGGATGAAGAAAAAGAAAGAATAAGATGAACAAGAGCACGCCTTCAGTGCATCGTCCGAATGACGAACAGGTCAGCGGCCCATTGTATCAGGTCAGGTAATTCCCAGGAGCTTTTCTATCAGAAGGACGATCCCATAGGTTGCGCAGGCGATCAGCGCCGCCATGGGTATTGTCAGTACCCAGGCCCATACGATCCGCCCGGCAACGCCCCATTTGACGGCGGAAAATCGTTTGGCCGAGCCGACACCAACTATCGAACCGGTTATGGTGTGTGTTGTCGAAACGGGAATGCCAAAATATGTTGCCCCGAACAGCGTAAATGCTCCGGCCGTTTCCGCACAAAAACCTCCGACCGGCTGGAGCTTAACGATCTTTGTCCCCATCGTTTTGACGATCCGCCAGCCGCCCGAAAGCGTGCCTAATGCTATTGCGGCACAAGCGGCAACCTCGACCCAAAGCGGTACATCGGGTAGTTTTCCCGAAACACCCATCGGCAAAAAGCCTCCCGCAACAAGCGCGATCGTAATGATACCCATCGTTTTCTGGGCGTCGTTACCGCCGTGGCCCAGCGAATAGGCGGCGGCGGAAAATAATTGCCCAACACGAAAGACACGATCCACACCGTTGACAGACACACGCTTGAAAATCCAATAAACCGCCACCATCAAGATGAATCCAAGCACAAGCCCGATCAAAGGCGACAGCAGAATGAACGCGAGCGTCTTGACCCAACCATCAGCCTTCAGAACATCAATCGCTCCGGTGACGCCGCCCGTTTGCCAGACAAATGCCGTTAATGCCGCACCTGCATAGGCTCCGACCAGGGCGTGAGAACTTGACGTGGGCAGGCCCAGATACCACGTGATGAGATTCCAAATTATCGCGCCGATAATTGCCGCCAGTAACACATAAAGGCGCGAACTTTCATTCAGCACAGTGATATCGACGAGATCGCCGCCCACCGTTTTCGCGACGGCCGTACCGAACACTATTACCGCGATAAAATTGAAGAACGCTGCCATAGCGACGGCCGCTCCCGGGCTCAGCACGCGTGTCGCGACAACGGTAGCGATCGAATTGGCCGCGTCGTGAAATCCGTTAACGTAATCGAACGCGAGCGCAACGAGTATGATCAGAATCACCAGGCTTACGGTCGCTGTTTGTCCATCCATAGAAGGGTGAAGGTCGCTTAAATGCAGAATTCGGGTCCGGAACCTAGGCCGGGCAGATCAACATCGCTATCATCCATGCTTCAAAACAATACTCTCGATAATATTCGCCACGCTTTCGCAGCGGTCGGTGGCGTCTTCGAGTATCCCGTATATCTCTTTCCATCGGATAACGCTCAAGGCGTCGGAACCATTTGAGAAAAGCTCCTTCATCGCCCGGAAATATATCTCGTCCGCTTCGTTCTCAAGCCGATGTATCTCAACGAATATCGCGTTAATGTTATTCGGTTTGTTAAGCATTGAAACGGCATTGCCGATCTGCGTTCCAAGCTGTTCTATCACTCTTGCAAGGTCCATCGTGTGCTTGTTCGCCACGCCGATGCCGTACATCACAATGGCCCGTGCACCGGCGTCGATGTAGTCGCATACATCGTCCAACGCGACGGCAAGCGTATATATGTCCTCGCGGTCAAACGGTGTGATGAACGATTTGTTGAGCTTGTTCGTCATCTGGTGCGTGATCGCATCGCACTCGTGCTCAACATCCTTGATCTGTTTGGTGAACGCATCGTGCTGCGACGGCTCAGCCTCGCACATTGCTACAAGTAGCCTCGATGCTTCTTCGATCTTTTGGCCCATCTGGCTGAAGAACGTGAAATATTCGTCTTCTTTCGGCAGTAAACTGAATCCCATTTTAATTATCTCCGATGGATATTTAGCTATCGTTAGTCTATCGGGCTGTGCTTGATGAACACAGCCTCGCGCAGGTAAACGTTCAATTCGCAAATGTCCTTTACATAATCACCGATCCGCTCAAGATGTTTGGCCACAAAGAGCAAATGGGCCGCCCCGTTCGCTGCCGCGGGGTCATCGATCATCCTCTTGATCAACCCGTCAAACACGCGGTGGTAACATTCGTCGATCTGCTGGTCGCGCAATATCACCGCCCGCGAGGTTTCGGCATCTTCGGACGTAAAAGCGTCAAGTGCGGCACGCAGCATGTCCGAGGCGATCCCGGCCATGTATGAAAGATCTATATAGCTGTCGAACTGAGGTTCATTATTCAGCACGATCGCCGCTTCCGCAATGCTGGACGCATGATCGGCGATGC
>JADYZI010000176.1 GCA_020853255.1 Acidobacteriota bacterium | reverse complement strand
GTCGGCATAACGCCATACGTCTTCGATCTGCTCGCGCGTAGATATTCCGAAACCAACGGCTACCGGCAGATCGGTATATTCTCTAACGCGCTCGACCAGGGCCTCGGCCGTTGTACTCGTTTCATTCCGTGCGCCGGTAACACCGGCACGCGATACGGCGTAAATAAAACCGCTCGACCGTTCGGCGATCTTTTTAAGACGATCTTCTGTTGTGGTCAGAGCGATCAGCGAGATAAGGCTGAGGCCATTCTTTCGAAGGACGTCCGCGATCTCGGCCGCCTCTTCATCGACCGCATCGGTCACAAGGATGCCGTCAACGCCCGCGGCCGCCGCGTCGTCAGCCAACCGTTCGATCCCGTATCGGAACAGCGGATTAAGGTAACTGAATAGGACGAGCGGAATATCAATTTCCCTCCGCAGGCTGGCGGCCATTGCCAGCACGTCCTTTAGCGTAACGCCGTTTTTCAATGCCCGCTGCGACGACTCCTGGATCGTCGGCCCATCGGCCATCGGATCGGAAAAGGGAACTCCCAGTTCGATGATGTCCGCTCCATTTTCTGCAAGCGTCAGTACGATCTGTCTGGAAGTTTCGAGGTCGGGATCACCGGCCGAGATAAAAGGTATGAAGCCCTTTCGACCTTCCGCTTGCAAGCTGGCAAATTTTGACGTGATTCTGTTCATCTTTCCTCAACTGAAAGCTGTTAATTTAAAACGGTACACTGGCGAAAACGCTCTTACGATGCACGCGGTCATTCGCGCTACAGTCGGGCACACTCCCTAGCGAGGCTTCGTCATAAGTCGGCAACTGAGCGGCGAAGCCGCCTATAGAAAGTAGCCAGACGTGGAACGTCTGGTTGGTGTCAGCATCGATCGATCGCACTGAAGGTGCGAAACGAACATCGTTTTGTCCTTTCAGGGTAAATGACTAAATTTTCCGTTTGCCGGAAGCTTCGTATCCGGCTACTTTCTCTAAGTCGCTTTACGGCCAAAATTAGTCGGGCACACTCCCTACCGGTCGTGTTTCTGCCTTAAAAGTTCGGCGACTGTATTTACGTCCTTGTCGCCACGGCCGGAAAGGTTGACTACGATGATAGAATCTCGCGGCATCTCACCAGCCATCCTCACAACATGCGCGATCGCGTGCGAAGATTCCAGTGCCGGGATTATCCCTTCTGTTTCCGAAAGAAGCTGAAACGCGCTCAGAGCTTCCTCATCCGAAGCGGAAACATATTCAACGCGTCCCTCGTCATGAAGAAACGCATGCTCCGGTCCGACGGAGGCGTAGTCGAGGCCGGCGGAAACGGAATGTGTCAACGCTATCTGGCCGGCTTGATCCTGAAGCAGATAACTCTTTGTCCCCTGCAGAACGCCGACGGCGGCAGCCTCAGGCATAAAGCGAGCGGCGTGATCGCCCAGTGCGCGGCCGCGTCCGCCGGCCTCGACGCCGATCATCCGCACCGTACCATCATTTAAAAATTCATGAAATAACCCGATCGAGTTCGATCCGCCGCCTACGCAGGCGATGAGCAGATCAGGAAGCCGGCCTTCCTTTTCAAGTATTTGTTCACGGGCCTCGCGGCCAATGATGCTTTGGAAATCGCGGACCATCAGCGGATAAGGATGCGGGCCGAGGGCGGAACCTAACAGATAATAAGTAGAATCAACATTCGTGACCCAATCTCGGAGCGCCTCATTTATCGCATCCTTCAGCGTTCTCGACCCGGAATCCACACCGCGTACTTCCGCTCCCAGCAGCTGCATCCGAAAGACATTCAGCTCTTGCCGCCGCATATCTTCGGTACCCATATAGACCACGCAGTCGAGCCCAAAGCGGGCGCAGACGGTTGCCGTCGCCACACCGTGCTGGCCGGCGCCGGTCTCGGCAATGATCCGTGTTTTCCCCATTCTGCGGGCCAGCAAGATCTGCCCGATGCAGTTATTTATCTTGTGTGCGCCGGTGTGATTCAGGTCTTCACGCTTTAAGTAAATTCGCGCACCGCCGAGTTTTTCCGTCAACCGTTCGGCAAAGTAGAGCGGCGACGGGCGGCCGACAAGATCTTTCAAAAGCAGATCAAAGTCTCTTCGAAACTCTGCGTCATCGCGATATCCAAAGTAGGCATTGGTCAACTCGTCCAACGGCGCCACTAGTGTTTCAGGCACAAATCGCCCGCCGTATTCGCCCCAATATCCTCGTTCATTTGGTTCGTAGGTGTTCATGCGTTTTTAGCAATGCGAATAAAATCGGCGACCTTCTTCGAGTCTTTTTTCCCCGGCGATGATTCAACACCGCTTGCCGTATCAACAGCGTGCGGACGGACTGTACGAATTGCGTCCGCCACATTTTCAGGTGTCAGCCCTCCGGCAAGGTAGATCGCCGGTGCGTAGGCCTTTGCCTCGATCGCCGAATTCCAGTCAAATTGATTTCCCGTACCTCCGTATTGGCCTGTCGAGTAAGCATCCAGCAGAACCGCGTCAACTCGGAACTTGCTGACGCTTTCGGCCTGGAACGTGTCATTGACGCGCACTGCCTTGATCAAGTGGACATCCGTTCGCCGTCTAAGGTCGTCAACAAAACGTTCGTCCTCGTCACCATGCAATTGGACTGCGGTCAGGCCGATGAGGTCGACAAACTCGGCTATCCTGTACCCGTGCATGTTTACGAAAACACCAACCTTCTCTATTCGATCGGGAAGTTTGCTGGCGATCGCCCGTGCGGCCGATGGCTCAAGGTAACGCGGGCTCTTTTCATAAAAATTGAACCCAAGCATATCCGCGCCGCAATCCGCCGCATGAAGAGCATCGTCGACGTTGGTCACTCCACAGATCTTTACTTTAACCACCGAAAACCGCTCCTTTTTCACAACCACGCCTTCAACGCTGACGTGGCGTCGCCCGACCGCATTAGTGATTCACCAATCAGAAAACCACTGTATCCAAGGTCCGATAATTCTGCGATGTCATCGCGAGAACTGATCCCGCTTTCCGCGATCATTATCGCCCCGGGCGGAGCATATTTTATAAGTTCACGCGACACGTCAAGAGTTACTTCGAACGTTTTGAGGTTTCGATTATTGACGCCGATCAGCATGGCCCCGATCTCTGCCGCGATTTCAAGTTCCGCACGGTCGTGAACTTCGACCAGTGCGTCCAGTCCGAGTTCGTCCGAGAGGGAACAAAAATGTCGAAGCTCATCGACACCTAGCGCCGCGACGATCAGCAATATCGCGTCCGCCCCAATTGCTGCTGACTCACGGATCTGAAATTCGTCAATAATAAAATCCTTGCGCAGGATCGGCAGATCGGCAGCCTCGCGAACCGCCCGCAGGTCGTTGAGCGAACCTTTGAAAAAATCTTCCTCGGTCAGGATGGAGATCGCGGCGGCTCCGGCATCGCGGTAATTTGCCGCTGTCTGGGCGGGGCCGACAGAATCGTTGATGATGCCTTTGGACGGCGATGCGCGTTTGAATTCGGCGATGATGTTGTGCTTTGACCTATCGGACAAGGCTCTGCGGAACCGATTGGGGTCGGCCTTGCGGTTTATACCGCCAAGGTCAAAGTTTCGCCTTGCCGCCGCGATCCGGGCACGCTTAGCTTCGATTATTTTTTCCAGTATCGTTCCTTTCATGATCTGACCGCCGCGGCCAAGGCCTCTAGTTTCGCAAGTGCGGCACCGCTTTCCAAACTTGTCGCCGCGACCGCCGCACCGGCCGATAAGTCATTCACACGTCCTGAAAGATAAATTGTCGTGGCAGCGTTCAGCAGCACCATCGAACGGGCCGCCGAATTTTCCCGGCCAGCCAACACGTCTCTGATCAGAGCGGCACTTTCAACCGCTGAACCGGCCCGGCATAGATCGAGCGGCCGCGGTTCGATCGAAAGGCCGGCCGGAGAGATCTCGAACGTGCGGGTCGAGTCATTCTGTACCTCGGCAATCAGCGTGGTTCCATCCAATGAGACCTCGTCCACGCCCGATTCTCCGTGCACGACCCATGATCGTTTCGTTCCAAGACGGGCAAGTGCTCCAGCCATTTTCGGAACCATTTCTTTGCTCCAAACGCCGATCAACTGATGCGGAGCAGATGCCGGATTGCACAGGGGGCCGACACAGTTGAAGATCGTCGGGAATCCGAGGCCGCGGCGCACCTTGCCTAACGTCGGCGAAAGGCGATGAAAATTCGGAGCGAACATAAAACAGATACCTATTTCATTCAGGCATCGTTCAGCGGTAGCCGCTTCGACCGCGGGCTCGATACCGAGCTCTGACAACACATCCGCACTGCCTGAATTACTGGTCGCCGCCCGGTTGCCGTGTTTGGCAACCGGAAGGCCCGCACCGGCCACGACGAAGGCGGCGGCTGTCGAGACGTTGAACGTCTTCGCACGACTGCCGCCTGTGCCAACGATATCGACAAACGTCGTATGCCTCGAATTCACCTTTATACACCGATCGCGCATGATCTTTGCGATCGAATAGATCTCGTCTTCAGCTATGCCCTTTCTGTCCCACGCATGAAAAACAGAAGACAATATTTTCTCATTACGTTCCGTGATCAATGCATCGAGGACAGGCTCTGCATCGCCATGCTCAATATCGCGTCCGGCGCGAAAGATCTGGAGTGTTTTTGCCAGGATCGGGATAGACATCGTTTTGATCGAACCGCCAGCCTACGCTGGGGCGTTTACACCCTCCGCTATCTCGATCGCCCGGAGCAACGCGGCGGCTTTGTTCTCTGTCTCCTGATATTCCGACGCCGGATCGGAATCGGCGACTATGCCGGCACCCACCTGTATCGTCGCGACACCATTTTCAAGCACCATTGTGCGAATGGCGATGCAGGTGTCCATATTGCCCGAATAATCGAAATATCCAACCGCGCCTGAATAAACACCGCGGGGTGTCGGTTCAAGTTCGCTGATGATCTCGATCGCCCGGACCTTTGGCGCCCCTGACACGGTTCCCGCCGGAAAGCAGGCTGCAAGTGCATCGAACCGGTCGAGCCCGGCGCGTAGTTTAGCCGTGAGATAAGTAACCAGATGCTGAACGTGCGAATACTTTTCGACAGCCATCAGGGTGGCTACGTTTACCGAACCGTATTCTGCCACACGCCCCAGATCATTGCGGCCAAGATCGACCAGCATCAAATGTTCGGCCACCTCTTTTGGGTCTGCCCGCATTTCTTCAGCGAGTTTTGTGTCCTCATCCGCGGTCTTTCCGCGCGGCCGTGTGCCCGCGATCGGGCGGTATTTCATCTCGCGGCCACTGCAGCGGAGCAGCATTTCCGGCGAGGCCCCGATGATCGAACGGCCATTCATCCTGATCAGGAACATATATGGGG
>JADYZI010000175.1 GCA_020853255.1 Acidobacteriota bacterium | reverse complement strand
TAGCCAATAGCAGTCTCGCAAATATGTATCTCTTTGGCGGTCAGACTGAGAAAGCCATTGAGCAGGCTCGCAAGACCATTGAACTGGATCAAAACTACGCCCCCGGCTACAAAGCTTTAGGGCTGGCGTATGCTCGAAAGAAAATGTACCCGGAAGCAATAGCATCACTCGAAAAGGCTTACTCTTTGGATAATACTCCTGAGTTAATGGGATACGAAGGCTACGTTTACGCAGCGGCCGGGAAAAAGGTGGAGGCGCTCAGGATCGTCGAACAGTTGAAAAGCACGTTTAGTAAGTTTGCACCTGACTACAATATTGCGGGAATCTACGCCAAACTGAATGACAACGAAAAAGCATTTGAGTGGATCAATAAGGCAATAGATCATCGAGCAGGTCCAATAGCCTTTGTCAAGGTTGATCCTCTATTCGATGAAATTCGCAGCGATGCGCGATTCAAGGACGTATTGAAGCGGATGGATCTGCCCGAATAGGATTATGAAACGGTGCCCGCAGTGCGGACGAGAGTATGACAACACGATGATGTTCTGTCTCGATGACGGAACCGAGCTTCTCTACGGCCCGGCGTCGACGGATGGGCCGCAGACGGCGATCCTGTCAGAACCGGGAGCGGTAGCGACTGGGTTTCCATCGGGCGAGCCGCAAACAGCGATCCTGTCAGAACCGCCTGCGTCAGCGGGCGGCCAGTTCGATGGCGAGAATCCTACGCGGCAGTTTACCCAAACCACAGCGGCGGCGGAGCCGCAAAAGAGTATTAGCGAGCCATCGGAAAAGCAGAGCTTTTCCGCACATCGAGCGGCGAAGCCGCTGTTGGCTGCATTGGGCTTGGCGGTGATCCTGATCGGCGGTTTCTTTGGTTATCGATTCTTTGCTTCAAACACGAAACAGATCGAATCGATCGCCGTTATGCCGTTTGTGAATGAGAGCGGGAATCCCGATCTGGAGTACCTGTCGGACGGAATGACCGAATCGTTGATAACTAGTCTGTCGAAGGTGCCTAATTTGGCGGTCAAGTCGCGGAGCACGGTCTTTTTTTATGAAGGAAAGGAAACTTCACCAAAGAAGATAGGTGACGAACTTGGTGTGCAGGCTGTATTGCTTGGCAGGGTCGGCGGACACGGTGACGATCTGAGGCTGAGCCTCGAACTTGTGAACACGCGAACGCAGGACGTAATGTGGGCGGAGGAGTACAACCGCCAGCGTGCCGATCTTGTCAGTCTGCAGAGGGAAATTGCGAGGGATGTTTCGAAGAAGCTCAAATCAAAACTTTCAGGTGCGGACGAAGCGAAGATCGCCAAGGCCTCAACAGACGACCCAGAAGCCTATCAAGCCTATTTGAAAGGGCGGTATTACTTTAATCTGCGCGGTGCTGAAAACTTATCAAGATCGATCGAACAGTTTAAGAATGCGATCGCTCTTGACCCTAATTTTGCTCTTGCGTTTTCAGGGCTTGCGGACTCCTACGCCGTCTATTCCGACTATTCGGGTGCGCAGGCGGCCGAGATCGGGCCGCTGGTGAGAACGAATGCCGAACGAGCCATCGCACTCGACCCCCAACTTGCGGAGCCGCACGCCACTCTGGGCATTTTGAATGTTCAGAACAGAAACTGGGACGATGCGTTGCGCGAATCCAAGAAATCGGTCGATCTAGATCCGAACTACCCAACGGGTGTCCAATGGTATGCGTCGATCCTACTTGACCTCGGCCGCTATGAGGAAGCGGCTGTGATGATGCAGCGTGCACATGACCTCGACCCAGTATCGCCCGCGATTAGCGATGGCCTTTCGAATACCTACGAAGCTCAGGACGATTTTGATGCGGCGATTGAAAACTCTAAAAGGTACATCGAGCTGAACCCGGCATTTCCCGGAACATATCGAAACCTCGGACTCTACTACTCGATAACAGGCCGCAATGCGGAAGCCGTAGAGCAGGCGGAAAAGGCAGTTCAGATCGAGCGGTCGAGCTATCTCCTGGCGGCACTTGGTTATGTGTACGGTGAGGCAGGTAAACGTGAACAGGCGATGGCCCTGGCTCGCGAACTTGAGACGCGGTTTGCGGATAACAGCAGCCCCGGGCGCTACATCGCGGAGATCTATGCGGGCCTGGGTGAAAAACAAAAGGCGATGGAGTGGCTTGAGAAGGATTTTCAAACGAAGAACGGACGCCTTGCCGAGGTTACGTGGACGATCCCATTCCGTTCTATGCGCGATTATCCGCCGTTCGAGAACCTTTTGAAACGGATGGGCTTGCGGCGATAGACTTTTATGAAAAGGTGTCCACAATGCAGGCGAGATTACCACGATGACACGCTCTCTTTTTGTCTCGAAGATGGAGCCGCGCTTGTTCAAGGCTCGGTGCCGTCGCCCGATGAACCGCAGACGGCGATCCTGCACTCGATCGCAGCTCCGGGCGATGCCCCGACTCGCGCGCAGATACATACTACAGAACAGACGGCTGTGTTGCCCCCCGGAGCGGAGGCGGAGCCTCGAGGTTCATTGGGTGGCATTTCGGAAAAGCAAATCTTCTCGGCACATCGAGTGGCGAAGCCGCTTTTGATCGCATTTGGTCTAGCGGTGATCGTTCTTAGCGGGTTTTTTGGCTATCGATATTTCTCATCAGCAAACTCCAAGCAGATCGATTCCATCGCCGTTATGCCGTTTGTAAACGACAGCGGCAATACGGATATCGAATACCTCTCTGACGGGATGACAGAGACGCTGATCAAGAGTTTGTCGCAGATACCAAACTTAAATGTGCGACCGCGTTCCAGCGTTTTTCGCTATAAAGGTAAGGATCCCGATCTTTCGACCATCGGCAAGGAGTTGAATGTTCAGACCGTTCTCAATGGAAGGGTTTCCGAACGCGGTGACCAAATGACCTTGAGTCTCGAATTGGTTGACGTCCAGGAGGATCGCGTCTTGTGGACCGAGCAATACCAGCGAAACCAGACGGATATCATTTCGCTTCAAAGCGAGATCGCCAAGGATGTTTCATCCCAGATCTCACCAAAGCTTAGCGGGACCGATGAGAGGAAGGTATCAAAACAGGGCACGACCGACCCTACGGCTTATCAGGCGTATCTTAGAGGCAGATACTATTGGAACAAGCGAACCGGTGAGGACATCAATAAGTCGATCGAACAATTTCAAATAGCTATCGACAAAGACCCGAAGTATGCGATGGCCTTTGCAGGTCTGGCGGACGCGTATTCGATCTTTCAGGATTACGCGCAGGACGCCCCATTAGATTCGATGTCGCGGGCGGAGAGTTATGCAAGGCAGGCAATGGTTCTCGACGGGGAACTCGCAGAACCGCATGGGACACTCGGCAACGTCTTTTACAACGACTTGAAGTGGGCGGACGCCGAAGCCGAGTACAAACGAGCGATAGAACTTAATCCAAAATACGCAACTGCCTATCATTGGTATTCGGTCCTGCTTTTCGGTCTAGGAAGAGACGACGAGGCTTCGGCGATGATAATTCGGGCCCAGCAGCTAGACCCGCTGTCGAACATCATCAATCAAAACCTTGCGCAAATGTATCGGAGAAAGCACGACTATAAGGCCGCGATCGAAATTTGCCAAAAGGTAATTGATCTCGATCCTGAATTTCCGGGCGGTCATTTTGCAATAGCCTGGTCATACTTAAAGACCGGACGGAACGCCGAAGCGATCGAAGAATTTCAGAAGGCAGCTGATTTGAACGGAAGATGGTCGGGTTCGCTTGCGGAACTTGGTGCCGCGCTCGCAGTCTCGGGGAAAGCAAGTGAGGCTAAGGCGATAGTCAAGGAGTTGGAAGAGAGGTACAAGAAAGGGACAGCATTTGGGAGCGATATTGCGACTATTTATGCTGCTCTCGGAGAAAAAGACAAGGCTTTCGAGTGGCTCGATAAGGACGTTGCGGCGCGAAATGCCCGCTTGGCAGAGTTTCGATGGTCTGAGGCATCTGAACCACTTCGCGACGATCCGCGATTCAAGGATATCTTAAGGCGTATTGGGCTACCTGAGTAAAATGCTATGAAACGCTGCCCGCAGTGCGGACGAGAATATGATGTGACGATGATGTTCTGTCTCGATGACGGAGCAGAGTTGCTCTACGGCCCGGCAAAGTCAGAACCGGGAGCGGTGGCGACCAGGTTCAGAGCTGCGGACGAGCCTCAGACGGAGATATTTCCGGGCACGGGTTCAAGGACTGGAAACACGCGCCTCGAACCTCCGACGCAGGTCTTTGTTTCGAAAGATGCTACCTCCACAGAGACTCGCCACGGCGAAGGTTTCTGGGTCGCGGTACTGCCGTTCAAGGTGCGAGCGGCAAGCGCCGATCTGGAAGCGCTGGCGGAGGGCCTGTCCGAAGAGATCGTTGCCGGCCTGTCGCGGTTCTCGTATCTGCGGGTGATCGCACGCAACTTGACGCAGCGATTTACAGGTGATTCGGGTGATGCTCATTCTATCGGCAAGGATCTCGGGGCACGCTACGTTATGGAGGGCAGTCTTCGACAAGCGGGCTCACAGCTGCGTGTGATGGTGCAGCTTGTGGACGCGAGCACAGGAGCAAACCTATGGGCTGAGACATACAACTGCACGTTCAGTCCTGAAGCGGTATTCGATATCCAGGATGATCTGGTACCGCGGATCGTCTCAACCGTTGCTGATTGGTACGGCGCTCTGCCGCATAGTATGAGCGAAGCTCTTCGCCGCAAGCCTGCCGACAAGCTCACACCGGACGAAGCCGTGATGCGCGGCTTTGGCTACTTCGAGCGTATTGCACCCGATGAACATGCCGCAGTTCGAGCGGTTTTGGAAAGAGCGGTCAAACAGGCGCCTGACAATGCCGACGCTTGGGCAATGCTCGCGATGTTGTATGGCGAAGAGCATCGTTTTGGTTTTAATCCTCTGCCGGATCCGCTTGGCCGGGCGCTCAAAGCCGCGCGGTGCGCGGTCGAGACGGCTCCGGCGAATCATTTCGCTTGGCTCGCATTGGCCCAAGCTCTCTATTTTCGCAAGGAATTCGACGCCTTCCGCGATGCGGCCGAAAACGTACTGAGGCTCAACCCGATGGATGGCGCCGCTGCCGAGTATCTGGGACATTTGCTTGCCTTTGGCGGTGACTGGGACCGCGGCTGTGCGCTCGCAGAGAATGCGCGGAAATTGAATCCGAATCACCCGGGCTGGTACTGGCATGTTCACTTTCTCGACGCGTTCCGCAAGGGCGACTATCAGGAAGCGCTTACCTTTATCAAAAAGGACGGTGTTCGTCGCGGCGGAGCTAACCTATTTCGGCAAACCCAGCTCGCAGCCGTTTACGGTCAGCTTGGTGAGCATGAAACTGCGGGCAAGGTGCTGAAAGAAGTACTAACGATCGATCCACACATTGCTGACACCGTACGCGATGAGCTTGAGAAATGGTATCAGAGCGACCTTGTTGACCAAATAATGGACGGGTTGCGAAAAGCCGGACTGGCTATCAATATTTCGGTACGTTCGCTTCCAGGCGAGGAAAAAACAAAAGTGCTTGCTTCTGCGGCTGGTACGCGTCCCGAATCTCCGTCCCTCAGCTCGATTGCTGTTTTGCCATTTACCAACATTAGTGCAGACGAAGAGAACGAATATTTCTGTGATGGCCTGTCAGAGGAACTGCTCAATGCATTGGCCAAAATTGACTCATTAAGGGTCGCGGCACGGACATCTGTATTTTCATTTAAGGGGCAGGAGGTTAAGGTCAACGAGATCGCAGATGCCTTGAACGTGAGTACGGTTCTCGAAGGAAGTGTCAGAAAATCAGGCGATCGCATTCGTATCAGTGTCCAGCTCGTCAATGCGGCGGATGGTTATCAACTCTGGTCAGAGCGTTATGACCGCGAGATGAAGGATGTTTTCGACATACAGGACGAGATCACCCTTGCCGTGGTCGAAGCGTTGAAAATAAAACTCTTTGGCGATGAAAAGGCCGCTGTATTAAAGCGTAAGACCACAAGCGCCGATGCGTACGAATTCTACTTGCGGGGCCTTTCGCACTTCAACCGGTGGACGCCTTCCGATTTTGAAAAGGCGATCGAGAATTTCGAACGGGCGATTCAGATCGATCCGAGTTATGCGGCTGCTTCGGCCGCCCTCGCCGATGCATATACCGAACTCGCTTTCTTCTCTTTTTCAACTCGTGATGCGGGGCCAAAAGCGAGAGACGCCGCCGATCGGGCGTTGCTGCTTGATGACGGTCTTGGCGAGGCCCACAATTCGCTGGCGCTGATCAAAATGTATTTTGATTGGGACTACGCCGCGGCTGAAGTCGAATTCAGGCGGGCTATTGCTTTGAGCCCGAACGGCGCGTCGATCCGTATGTGGTACGGATGGTATCTGGCGTTGATGCGCCGTTTTGACGAGAGCCTTGATGAACTGATCGCAGCGAAAAGGCTGGATCCGTTGTCCGGGCCGAACATAAACGCGATCGGCGTTGTTTACCATTGGTCGGGGCAGACCGAACGTGCGATCGCACAGTTCCATAATGTGCTCGAATTGATACCGAACTACACGGTAACGTTGAGTTTCCTTGCCGAAGCGTACGAGCGAAACGGCGATATGGCGTCGGCCATCGCGACGATAGAGCGTATACAGCCGTCCGCGATGGATCCACAGGCGCTTTCTGTCATCGGCTACGTTTATGCAAAGGCAGGAGATAGCGAAAAGGCGCTTGCGGTTCTAAAAGACATAGCGGAAAGATTCGACACTGAGAACGCTCCGGCTATAAATTCCGCGCAGATATACGCCGGGTTAGGCGACCATGAGCAAGCACTGAATTGGCTCGAAAAAGCATGCGAGGAGCGCACGGCTTGGCTGCCGTTTATGAAGGTCGATATTAAGTTCGACGAGATGCGCTCCGACCCGCGCTTTCAAGCGGTGCTGAAACGTATCGGATTCGAAAACTAACCCGAACATGGTCGCGAATCTCGCAAGGCATTATTTATACGACGGGCAGCGAGACCGAGCCCTCATACAGTCAAAGAGAGCATACGAAACTGATCCCGATTTCGTCATTGCAAAGTTGATCTACGGCCTTACACTCGACGCGACCGGAGGCTATGCGGATGCGATAGCATTGAGCGAAAAGGAGTTGCAAAGCGATCCGAACAACCAGCATATGCTTTTGGTCGCCGGCTATGCGTACGGACGGTCTGGGCGGCAGGCGGATGCCGAACGCATCATCGAGAAATTTCGCGAGATTGCAAGAACGGAATATGTCATACCCAGCTTTGTTGCTGTGGTCTTCGGAGCGATGGGCGAAAAAGACAAGGCGTTTGCCGAACTCGAAAGATCCATCGAACTGCGCGATTCGTGGTTCAGATGGTCCAAGGTCGAACCATTGTTCGACCCACTCCGCGACGACCCGCGATTCACCGGATTGCTGAAGCGGATGGGTTTGCCGGAATAATGTTTTGTGAATTGATGCACTAAATGAGGGAAATAATAGCTCCCAGGGCCAGTGGAACAGGACTGATCAACAATAGACAAACCAAAAATATGAGCAAACATAAAGTACAAAAACTCACCATCGTCATTTTGATTTTTGCCTTTTGCGGAATTTCGCAGGCTCAGGTTTTGAGCGGCGAGCAGATCGATGCGCTTGTTGAGCGGTCGATGAAGGCGTTTGATGTGCCGGGCATCTCCGTCGGCGTTATCAAGGACGGGAAGATCGTGCATTCGAAAGGTTACGGCGTTCGGTCGCTGAATACTAAGCAGCCGATGGACGAGAACACGCTGTTCGGGATCGCTTCGAACAGTAAGGCGTTTACCACAGCCGCTCTCGGCATGCTGGTCGATGAGGGAAAGATCAAATGGGACGACAAGGTCCGCGATTATATCCCCGAATTCAAATTGTATTCGCCGTACGTCACCGAAGATTTTACGATCCGCGACCTGTTGACGCATCGCAGCGGCCTCGGGCTTGGTGCGGGCGATCTGATGTTCTTCCCGGACGGCAGCGATTTTACGCTGAAAGATGTGATCCACAATCTGCGTTATCTAAAGCAGGTCTCGAGTTTTCGGACGAAGTATGATTACGACAACAATCTTTACATCGTCGCGGGTGAAGTGATCGCACGCGTTTCGGGAAAAAGCTGGCCCGAATTTGTCGAGGAACGGATAATTCGGCCGCTCGGGATGACGAGCACAGCGGCAACTTATGCGAGGCTGAAGGACAAAAGCAACACGATCGAAGGGCATGCTCCGGTGAACGGTAAGGTGCAGGTGATCGAACGCAGCAACCTGGAGATTGGGGCCGCCGCGGGCGGGATCAATTCGAATGTTACCGATCTTTTTAAATGGGTCGGCACGCTGCTGGCGAAAGGAAAATACGGCGAAGGCGGATCGAAGCGGCTGATCTCGGAGGCGACGCTGAAAGAGCTTTGGACACCGCAGACGATAATCCGCGTCGGCGATCCGGGGCCGTACAATACACATTTTGCGGCGTATGGGCTTGGCTTCGGGCTGACCGACGTCAGCGGACGTTTGCAGGTTCGGCACACAGGTGGTTTGGAAGGTATGGTCACTGAGATAACAATGATCCCTGAGCTGAACCTGGGCATCATCGTCCTGACCAACCAGCAGGAAGGCGGAGCGTTCATATCGATCTCGAACCAGATCAAGGACGGCTATCTGGGACGAAGCGGAACCGATTGGGTCAGCATGTTGTCCGAACGCCGGAAGAAGTCGCTCGCCGACGCCAAGGCGACAACCGACGCCATTTGGGCGAAGATCGACGATGCACAAAAGGCCGCGTCGAACGTGGACGCGGCGCCGTTTGTCGGCAATTATTCAGACGCGTGGCTTGGTTCGGTTTCGATATCGATGAAGGACGGCAAACTCTGGGTCCAGTCGAAGCGTTCGCCGCGGCTTTCGGGTGAGATGTTCCCGTACAAGGGCAACACGTTCGTCGTAAAATGGACCGACCGCAGCATGGATGCCGACGCGTTCGTAAATTTTACGCTCAACGAAGAAGGCAAGCCGTCAGGTTTCACAATGCGTGCCATCTCGCCCCTGACCGATTTCAGCTACGACTTCCACGACCTGGAATTCCATCGGGCGAAATGATGGATCGGGCCGAAATTGTTCTGTTACGTTTTTGCGACATTCGCGACAATCGCTGCTCGCAATAGTTACCGAAGGCGTTATGAAAAAATGCCCGCAGTGCGGACGAGAATATGACAACACAATGATGTTCTGTCTCGATGACGGAGCAGAGTTGCTTTACGGCCCGGCATCTATGGACGAGCCGGCGACCGCGATCCTGTCAAAACTGCCTGCGTCAGCGGGCGGCCAGTTGTCTGAGGCCCCGACGAAACCGCAGATCCACGCCACTGCAGCGGAGATGGAGCCTCAGGGAAAGTTGAATGACTCGACGGAAAAGCAGGGCCTTTCCGCGCACCGGGCGGCAAAGCCGCTGGTGACTGCATTGGGCTTGGCGGTGATCCTGATCGGCGGTTTCTTTGGCTATCGATTCTTTGCTTCAAACACGAAACAGATCGAATCGATCGCTGTAATGCCTTTTGTCAATGAAAGCGGCAATATGGATGTCGAATACCTTTCTGACGGAATGACCGAGACGCTGATCAGCAATTTGTCTCAGCTGCCAAATCTGAACGTCAAGCCTCGCTCGTCGGTCTTTCGTTACAAAGGCAAAGACACCGATCCGCAGAATATCGGCAAAGAGCTGAACGTTCAGGCGATCTTGAACGGCCGCGTAATCCAGCGTGGGCAGGATATTTCAGTCTTTGTCGAGTTGATAGATATTGCCCAAGATAAAGTTGCCTGGAGTGAAACCTACAACCGAAAACAGTCGGACCTCGTCACGCTCCAGGCGGATATCGCCCGCGAGGTATCGGGCAAGATCAAAACCAGGCTTTCCGGCGAGGACGTTGCGAAGGTAACCAAAACTTACACGACTAATCCGGAAGCGTACCAACTCTATCTCAAAGGCAATTTTTATCTGTCAAAATACACGGAAGACGGTTACAAGAAGGGCATTGAATTTTATCAACAAGCAATTGCCGTTGACCCGAATTATGCACTGGCATATGTGGGCATGGCGAACGCTTACGCATTTGCAAGTGGATTCTATTTGCCTGCCACCGAGGCAGAGTCAAAGACGATTCCAGCGACGATGAAGGCACTTGAATTGGACGATACGCTTGCCGAAGCCCACTATCTACGCGGGAGAAGTGCGTTCTGGTACGAGTGGGATTGGGCGGCGGCCGAAAAACATTGGAAGCGAGCCAACGAGCTTGATCCGACATTTCCCGTTTATTATCCGGTGTATCTTTCAGCGATGGGCAGGCTAGAGGAATCCGTCAAAGCACAGGAAGTTGTGATGCAGCGAACTCCGCTCGACTTGCTCGCAAACCTGGACATGGCAGGTATCCTGCTGGCGGCGGGCATGTATGACCGGTCGATCGAACAGAGTCGAAAAGCGCTTGAGATAGACCCTGATTATTGGGGGTCTTATCAAACTCTGGGTTTGGCATACGGGCGGAAGAAACAGTATCCGGAAGCTATTGCGGCTCTTGAAAAGGCTCGCTTGGTAGATCCAAATCCGTCAAGTTTGGGTTACCTCGGTTATGTCTATGCCGTGGCGGGAAAACAAGCGGAAGCCAAAAAAGTGCTGGAAGAATTGAAGGAATTATCAAAGCATCGATACGTTTCTCCATACAACATCGCCTGCGTTTACGCCGGACTAAATGACAAAGATCAGGCCTTTGAGTGGCTTGAACGTGGATATACGGAACGCACCTTTTATATGGTGCTGCTAAAGACGGAGACCACTCTGGATAATCTTCGCGATGACGCGCGATTTAAAGACTTGTTGAAACGGATGAATCTGCGGGAGTGAATTATCAGGAAAATGCGGGCAAAGCGAGCATGTAGGTCAAGGCCCTAAAGCAGCAATGAGAAGGGCAGCTTGCGCAACGCTTGTGATACGAAAAACAAATCGAAAACAGACCCTGTATGCTGTTTATCCATATATTTCATTGTTATCTGAATAACCGTGACAAATATGCTTATGGAAGACCCGACAAAACTCAAAAGCTCCGGCAGCGAGAACAAGACCGAGATAAAAGGCAACACGACCGGCGGCTCGCTGAAGGGTGATTTTGTCGCGGCTACGATTCTTGCGAATCGTTACCGCATTGTCGGCCTGGTCGGCAAGGGCATAGAGGAGTTTTGGATAGACTTGAATAGAGTTATCGGCGAGTATTGATTTCCAAAACAATTTGCTTTTCTTCTTGCGGTGAATAAGCAGGAGGATCGGGTTTCACAACTCTATGAGGAAACAACCTATGACAAAAGTAAACAGACGTGAATTGATCAAGACGCTTTCGTTATCGCTCGGGGCCGGGCTTGCGTTACCAAATTTTGCTTTTTCCGAATCGGATTTGACCACGGAGACCGAGAAGGTTTTCAGGTCGGACCTGCAATTGGATAAGCCGGTGACCGCCATTACACTTGGGGCGGGAGCACGCGGAAATGTTTACGGAAACTATGCCGTTCGATACCCGGAAAACCTGGATATTGTCGGCGTGGCGGAACCGATCAAGATCAGGAATGAGCGATACACGAAAAAGCACAACATTCCCGATGCGAACCGTTTCGACACGTGGGAACGCGTTTTTGAGCGGCCCAAGTTTGCCGATGCGATCATCATCACCACGCCGGACAACCTGCATTACGGGCCGTGCATGAAAGCTCTTGAGATGGGCTACGACGTTCTGCTCGAAAAGCCGATCTCGCCGAGCGAAAAGGAATGCCGCGACATTTTGAGCCTGACGAAGAAGACCGGACGGATCGTTGCCGTCTGTCATGTTTTGCGTTACGCTCCGTATTTCATCAAGCTGCGCGAGGTGATACAGAGCGGAGTTTTGGGCAAGGTCGTTTCGGTCCAACACCTCGAGCCGATCCAGCATATTCACATGAGCCACTCGTATGTTCGCGGGAATTGGCACAACAGCAAAACTACGACGCCGATCATTTTGGCAAAATCGTGCCATGATCTGGACATACTTCGCTGGATGCTCGGCAAAAAGAGCAAGAGCATTCAGGCCTTTGGCGATCTGAGCTGGTTTAGAAAAGAGAACGCACCCGAAGGCAGTACTGCTCGCTGTACCGACGGCTGCAAGGTAGAAAGTTCATGTCCGTACTCCGCGCTGAACATCTACCACAAAAAACGGTCATGGACATACGTTTTTGACCTTCCTGAAAAGAAAGAAGAACACGGCGACTACATCTTAAATCAATTAAAGACAACGAATTACGGCCGGTGCGTTTATCGAATGGAAAATGACCAGCCCGACCATTACGTTGCGAATATCCTGTTCGATGACAACGTTACGGCCTCGTTTTCGATGGAGGCATTTACCTCATACGACGGCAGGCGAACGCGGGTGATGGGCAGTCTCGGCGATGTTGTCGGCGATATGACGTCGATGGTTCACACCGACTATTTGACGGGCAAGAAGACCGAATGGAAACAGGAATCCGACGGCCACGGCGGCGGAGATTGGCGGCTCGTCAACGACTGGCTTCTCGCAATTTCCAAAAAGGATGCATCGCTTCTGACATCGACAATTGATCAATCGATCGAAAGCCACATCATGGGCTTCATGGCTGAGAAAAGCCGGAAAACGTTGAAGGTAGTCGATGTGAGAATGTAAGAACTCAGTCGTTTCATATCGATGATATCGAGAACACAGCCAGTCATTTTTGAGTTAAAATAGAATTATGAGAACGCCCGAAGAAAAACTGCTCAATCCGACGCCGGGAAGCAAGATCGCCGCGGCGAGGGATTACGGAATCGATCTCACTCAACTGGTCGAGAATTTGCGGTTGACCCCGCAGCAACGCTTGGAAAAACTGCAGACGGCAATGATCAGCATGGACAAACTTCGGCGTGCCGCAGTTGAGTCTCGAAATGAAACAAGTGATTCGACGCCTTCCGAGTAGAGTATTATGAAAACTTTGGTTAAGAACGGCCGAGTTGTGACTGCGGTTGACGACTATAACGCGGATATTTTTATCGACGGCGAGACGGTGACGACTATTGGGAAGTCGTTGGACTTTGAGGCCGATGTTGTTATCGATGCGGCGGGCAAGCTTGTGATCCCGGGCGGGATCGATCCGCATACGCATATGGAGCTGCCGTTTGGCGGGACTTCGTCGTCAGATGACTTCTTTACGGGCACGCGGGCGGCGGCGCATGGCGGGACGACGACGATCATTGATTTTGCGGTGCAGACGAAGGGCGAATCGATGACTTCCGGCGTCGATGCGTGGCATAAGAAGGCAGAAAGCAAGACGTGCATCGACTACGGGTTTCATCTCATCACCACCGATTTTGAGGACGGCAGCGAGAAAGAAATGTATTCGCTGATGGACGAGGGCATCACTTCGTTCAAGCTGTTCATGGCGTATCCGGGCGTGTTCTTGGCGGACGACGCCACGATCTTTCGGGCGATGTCGGCGGCCGGAAAACGCGGCGGCCTTGTCTGTATGCACGCCGAGAACGGCATCGTCATCAACGAGATCATCAAGCGCTTCTTGGCCGACGGACGGACTGCACCGAAATATCATGCATTGACGCGCCCGACCATCGCCGAGGCTGAGGGCGTTCATCGTGCGATCGCCATTGCCGAGATGGCCGAATCGCCGGTATATATTGTTCATCTCAGCTGCACAGACGCTCTGAATCAAGTACGGCAGGCGAGAGACCGCGGCATTCCGGCGTTTGCCGAAACCTGTCCGCAATATCTTTTTCATTCGATCGACGATTACGGCGATGGCTGGGACGGTGCGAAATATGTGATGACGCCGCCGCTGCGTGAAAAGCATAACTGCGGCGAGCTTTGGAAAGGCCTCAAGATGGACGATCTGCAGGTGATCTCGACCGACCATTGCCCGTTTTGTATGAAAGAGCAAAAGGAACTTGGCCTCGGTGATTTCACAAAGATCCCGAACGGTGCTCCGGGCGTTGAAAATCGTCTCGCACTTATCTACAACGGCGGCGTTGTCGAAAATAGAATTTCCCTTAATCGCTTTGTCGAACTTACTTCAACAGCCGCGGCAAAGATGTTCGGTCTATTCCCAAAGAAAGGTACGATCGCCGTCGGCTCGGACGCGGACATCGTCATTTTCGACCCGAATGGCGAAACGACATTCGGCGTCGAAAATGAACACATGAACGTCGATTATTCTTCCTACGAAGGCTGGAAGATCAAAGGAAAGGTCGAAACCGTCCTATCCCGCGGCCGCGTCGTAATCGAAAATGGCGAACACACCGGCAAACAGGGCGACGGCCAATTCATCAAACGGGGCGAATGCGTTAAAGTATGAGACCTTAGCGTTGAGAATTGTTGAGACAGGAGGAGCAGTTTCTTATGAAAAGGAACGAGGGACACTCCGTTAGGCTCTTACCGTTAGTGCTCGACGGCGGCGTTGTCGTCGATTTTAGAGACGACCATGTCCACGTTCAGCTTGGCGACGGGCTGAAAGTTACCCCGGAGCAGCGCGAGGTTGTGTGGGGCCGGATCGCGGAGATCTGTGAGAAGAACGGGACGCGGCGTGTGTTGGTCGAAGGCCGTGCGCCCGAGGGTGTGTTCGACACGTCTGTGGTGATCGACGCCGGGCTTAAAACGGCAACGGTACCGCGGTTATGGATGGCCTTCTGTTTTGAAGGGTTCGTCCCTGATGAGCTTAGCGAGCTTTACGAGACCGTGGCTGCTTCGAAAGGCATTCGTGTGAGACACTTTTCCAGTAGAGAAAGCGCGTTGCAATGGCTTCGGAACAACGTTCCTTCATAGCACTACATAGCCGGCCCCGATCATTGTTTGGAGATTACCGCTTGATATATTCAGACATTTTACTTTCGCAAAAGCTGGAACGGACGGAGGGACGTGCCAATGCTGATTTTGTTGAAACACGTGCGCGGATCGATCCGGCATGCGGTGCGGAATGGATAGACGTTGGCGGAACGTATGCGATGTTTGACGGCGTTGGGTCACCGCTGACACAAACGTTTGGGTTAGGCATTTTTGAAAAGGCCACGAATGATCATCTTGAACGGCTCGAATCCTTTCTTAGAGAACGCGGGGCCGAAGTCTTTCATGAGGTCAGTCCAATGTCCGACCTGTCGCTTCTTTCACTGTTAGGCGAACGCGGCTATCGGCCGGTTGAATTAACAAGCGTAATGTATCAAGGACTGATACCGGGCAGCCCGGCCGGGGATCCAAAGAACCCAGCCATTTCAGTTCGAAGGATCCGTGATGATGAGGCCGACTTGTGGGCCGAGATCGCTGCGGAAGGCTGGTCGACCGAGCATGAGAGCCTGGGCGAGTTCATGCTCGCGTTCGGGAAGATAGCCGCACGGGCCAATGGCAGCCATCCATTCATTGCCGAGATCGGAGGACGGCCGGTCGGTGCAGGAAGTTTTGCGATCTACGAGGACGTGTGCGTCCTTTCCGGTGCGGCCACAGTTCCGGATGCTCGCCGCCAGGGTGTCCAGAACGCCCTGCTCAGGGCGAGGTTGGCGTTTGCCGCTGAACGTAAGTGCAGTCTTGCCATGATGTGTGCGCTTCCCGGAAGCCAATCGCAAAGGAATGCGCAGAAGAATGGTTTTGATATCGCATACACGCGGACAAAATGGGGCCAGAACCACCTGCGGTAGCGGGTGGTTTGATGTTGGAACTCTGGCCGTTGAGCGAATACGGAAAAGCTCGTCTTAAACCACCCGCTACCGCGGGCGGTTCTGACCTTGGCATGCCGCGAAATTTATTTTTATTTGGCGGGTTTTGATCTATAATCACCGCAGTATTTTCACTCGAAACTAATGCAAAACGCTGGTTCGGATCAGATCACGCTGCTGCTTGCTGACTGGGGCAGAGGCGACCAGGTTGCCCTGGAACAGTTGATGCCGCTTGTTTACGATGAGCTGCGGCGGATGGCAAAACGTTATATGAACCGTCAGCCGGCGGGACATACCTTTCAAACGACCGAACTGATCCACGAGACATACCTCAAACTCGCCAAACAGAATGAGCAAAATTGGCAGAACCGGGCGCATTTTTTTGGCGTGGCGGCCAAGGCGATGCGGCATATCCTGGTTGATTACGCGCGGGCAAAGCAGAGCCAGAAGCGCGGCGGTTGGCAGGAAAAGATCACGCTTGCCGACGAGATCGCGACTACGAGGGGCAATTCAAAGGAGATAGTCGCGCTGGACGATGCGTTAAAAAATCTTGAGCAGATCGATACCCGCCGAAGCCGTGTTGTCGAATTGAAATTCTTTGGCGGCCTGACCACAGACGAGATCGCCGAGGTTTTGAACATTTCCGCCGAAACCGTGAAACGCGATTGGAAATTTGCCCGGACATGGCTGCTTCGTGAACTGGCGGGAGCTGAATAGGAATTGAGAAGCCTTTTTCTATCATTGGTGACGCTTATTTCCACCGATTTACGTTTGATGAATTAAGGCTGGTCTTTACCGGTCAAGTTTCGGGCGAGAATACGATTGATTTTAAGAATAGCTGACAGCTATCTGCTGACAGCATTCAGCTATTTTTTTACTTTTTTGGCCTAAATGGACATTGAACGATTAGACCAGATCGAAGCGATCTACCACGCCGTGCTCGAATGTCCTGAGGACGAGCGCGAGGCGCTATTCGGCAAATTATGCGGAGCCGACGCCGAACTGCGCCGTGAGGTCGAATCGCTGCTTGCTTTTGAAAAAACGCCGGAAGTGTTTTTTGATTCGACGCCTGAATCGCTTGCCGCCGAAATGTTTTTTCAAGAGGAAGAGCCGGCGAATTTGGTCGGAAAAGAGTTTAGCCACTATAAGGTCATCAAACTCATCGGGACGGGCGGAATGGGCGAGGTCTATTTGGCCGAGGATACCAAACTCAGGCGAAAGGTCGCCCTCAAGCTTTTGCCGCCGCAATTTTCAGCCGACCAGGAACGCAACCGCCGATTTGTTAAGGAAGCCCGCGCAGTTTCCGCCCTAAATCATCCGAACATTATCACGATCTACGAGATAGAAGAAGCCGAAAACTTTAGTTTTATGGCTACTGAGTTTATCGACGGGCTGACCTTGCGCGACCAGATCGGTGAAAAGCTTTTGAGCTGGCAAGAATCCGTCAAGATCGCGATCCAGATCGCGGGCGCGCTCGAATCGGCGCATTCGGTCGGCATCGTTCACCGCGATATCAAACCGGCGAATATTATGGTCCGCCGAGACGGGATCGTAAAGGTCCTGGATTTCGGCCTTGCAAAACTGACCGCGCCCGAGTCCGGCGACCATGAAACGCTCGACCACACGGCGCCGCACCGCGTGATGGGCACGATAAATTATATGTCGCCGGAACAGGCCCTCGGCGAAACGATCGACGCCCGGACCGATATCTTCAGCTTTGGCGTGGTGCTTTTTGAAATGCTGACCGGCGGCCTACCGTTTGCGGGGACGGGCGCAAGGGTGTCCGCGAAAACAGAAGTTCCGTCGGTTTGCGATTCCAATGATGACATCCCTTCAACCCTCGACCAGATCGTAAAACACGCACTAAAGAAGGACCGCTACTCACGCTATCAAACCTTTACAGAATTGCGGGCGGACCTGAAAAGTCTCTTGCGGGATTCGGACACTGGCTCGTTCGATTACGCGTTTACGAATGAGACTGTTCAAATGACCGGGCCGAACAGTAATCTCCCGCGGACCGGAACGAGTGATCGAAGTATTTCAAGATCAAGATGGCCGCCGGCCTGGCTGCTTGCTCCGATCCTTATTTTGGCGGTTGCCGCGGCCTTTGGCGTGTACCGAAAGTATTTTTATGTCGAAAGTTCGGCGGCCGCTGCCTTTCAATCGATCAAGCTTGACGTACTTACGGCGAACGGCCTGATCAATTCAGTAGCAATATCGCCGGATGGGAAATATATCGCTTATTCGAAGAGCGAAGAGGACGGGCGGGAGAGCCTCTGGCTCAGACAATCCGCAAGCGCGGGCGACACCCAGATAGTTCCGCCGGGTGAAGCGAAATATGATTTTTTGCGATTTTCACCCGATGGCAATTCGCTTTATTCGGTCGCAACGGCCGGTCAGGATGAAGCCGCATCACTTTATCAAATGACTTCGCTCGGCCGAAATCGCCGCAGGATGATAACCGGTGTGGACAGTCAGATCTCGTTTTCGCCCGGTTCGAAGGAGATCGCGTTTATCAGGGTTGCCGGCGCCGACAATTCGATCGTCATTACCGACGCGCAGGGCGGCAATGAGCGCATTTTGAGGACACGCAAATATCCCGAAGTTTTCGGCGACGAGGTTTCATGGTCGCCGGACGGCCGTTTGATCGCGGTCCCGACGCTGACACGCGGTGCGACCTATGCCGGCGGGATGGCGGTAGTCGATGTGGCGACCGGCATTGAAACGAAAATTCCCTTAAAGGAAGAGAAATTGCTCCGAATCAGCCAGATCGCGTGGGTAAACGACGGTAAAGGCCTGATCTATACGCCTTACGCGGCGGATATGGGGCAGCGATATCAAATTAGATACGCTGCGTATCCGAGCGGAGAAGTCCATGATGTGACCAATGACCTTTCCAGTTACGAGGATTTCAGCATGACCGCCGATTCGCAGACGATGGTCGCCGTCCAGCGCGAATATTCGATGGGCATTTGGCTTACGGCCGAAAATGATTTCAAAAGCTCGGTCAGCATCAATTCAAAGACGGCGGCTG
>JADYZI010000174.1 GCA_020853255.1 Acidobacteriota bacterium | reverse complement strand
ATCTCGATGCGGGATTTGACGCGAATACCGTAACCGTTGCCGGCTTTGGCCTGTCGGGCGAGCACGAAAAGGATTGGCTGATGCGCCGCGAAGCATTAAAGGTCAGCCAGGGAATGTTCCCGGAATATGTCGGCCTGAAATGTGTGGACGGGGCAGTGAGATTGTTTGACGGCCAGTCCGTTTCCTTGCGTGACGAGACGCCGACCGTCTCGCTCACCGCTGATAACCTTGAAAAATATTATCCAAAAAAGGACGGCGTTTGGACACCCGACCTTCAAGCGATCGCAGCGATCCCGACAAGAGGGACATGTACAAAGATATAAGGTGACAAGTTCGAAATAATTCGGAGGACCTGATGAAAAATCCAGCATTACATTTTATTCAACGAGCGACGGCCGTGGCGGCGATCGCCATAATTTTCGTCTTCTCAGCATTCGGACAGTCAAATACCGGCTCGATAACCGGAGTGATTGCCGACCAGAACGGCGCGGTCGTCCCGAACGCGACGGTGACCGTGACCAACGAGGGTACGAACGAAAAGCGTACCGTTCAGGCTGACGGCGTCGGACGATATGATGTGCCCTCGCTGCCGACCGGCGTATATACGATTGAGGCTTCGGGTTCGGGATTCACAGCTTCGAGCGTGAAGGGCCTAAGGCTTGCCGTGGGCGAACGCGCCCGTGCAGACGTAACGCTGGCCGCCGGCGGTGTGGCGGCGGTCGTTGACGTTGTCGATCAGACAAGGGTCGATACCGAGACATCGACGATAGGCGATACGATCGACACGAGCCGGATCCAGAATAATCCGGTAAACGGGCGTGATTTTACCGGCCTGCTTGCCACCGTGCCCGGTTCGGTCCAGAGCACGAACCAATTTCAGACAAGCATCAACGGAATACCTTCGACCTTTGGCGGAGCGAGCGTTCTGGTCGATGGGATCGATGCGGGCCGCATTGACCTTAACGGAACGTCGAATGTGCTCGGGCGTATCGAGTCGCGCGTAAACCGCGTCAGCATGGACAGCGTACAGGAAGTGCAGGTGCTGGAACAGAATTACTCTGCCCAGTATGGTGATGCGCTTAGCGCGGTCATCAACCCGATAACAAAATCGGGAACCAATAACCTGCACGGCAGCGTGTTCGATTATTTTAGAAACGAGAAGCTGGACGCCAACGATTTCTTCAACAATGCCCAGGGTTTTCCGCGTTCGCATTTTCGGCTTAACCAGTTTGGCGGCAATGTGAGCGGGCCGATCATAAAGGACAAACTCTTTTTCTTTGCAAATTATGAGGGCGTAAGGCAGACGCGCGGCCAGCTTTTTACGGCTCTGACACCGACCCAGGCTTTCAGGAATTCGATCGCCGCGCCGTTGGTGCCTGTCGTTGCGACCTTACCTCTACCGACCGTACCTTTTACCTTCCCCGGCAACCCGGCCCCGAGTACGGACGTGGGCTTTTTCTCGATACAGAAGGATGGGAAACTGCGCGAAGATACCGGTTCGGTCAAGATCGACTGGCAGCAAACGGACCGCAGCCGTTTCTCGGCCCGCTATAACATAAACGATTCAAAGACGACCACACCATACGGTGTCGGACTTGACCAAACCGCCGACGGCACACTGCGAGTTCAGCTTTTCAAGCTATCGCATGATTACGCGTTCTCGAGCAACATAGTTAATGAAGCTGCATTCGGCATCAACAACAATGAGACCAGGCCGACCGGCGGCCCTTCGCCGTTCCCGATCTTCAGCTTCCTTTTCTTTGATTCGGCGGTAGCGAATATCGGCCCGGCCCAGTTCGATCAGTATCGAACGGGAACTGTGTATCAGTTTCTTGATACGCTCACGATGGTAAGAGGCGACCACTCGCTAAAAGCTGGCATCGACATCCGTCTCAACCGCCGGGCCGCGGAATCGAAACGGCAAACGACCCTTCAGTTTGCGTCGTTGAACGACTTTAGGAACAACGGCCCGTTCATCATCTCGACCGGCGGCAACCCGCTGCTGCATTTTGCGAATGAGAATTTTGCGTTCTTCGTTCAGGATGACTGGCGGGTGCATCCGCGACTTTCGCTAAACCTTGGGCTGCGATACGACGTCAGCACGGTCAGCCGTGAACGAGATGGTTATTTGCAGAATTTCGACCTGGACACGCTTACGGTTACGCCGCGCGGTGAGAAGGTCCACGATGTAGATAAAAATAACTTCGGGCCCCGGTTCGGATTTGCCGTGGACCTTTTCGGCAATCAAAAGACCGTCGTTCGCGGCGGATACGGCATCTTTTACAACCGTGAACTGCCCGCCAGTTGGGGTTCGCCGCAGGCCAACTCATTTCCGACATCGAGTATCGGCATCGGCGATCTTTTCGGGCTTGGATATTGTCCGGTCGCGCCGGCGACATTCGGGTATCCGGTCGATCTGAACATATTCAATGGCTGCGGCACCTCGGCACGGTTCGCGATCGAAAAAGATCTTAAGACGGCGATGGCGCAGCAATGGTCGCTGAACGTTCAGCAGGACCTTGGTTTCGGTGTTCTGCAGGTTGGCTATGTTGGGAACCACGTTACTCATCTTTTGACCGACGGCGTGGTGTCGCCGCGAAATCTCAACAGGGCGGACATTGACTTTTTCGGGTTCAATCTCCGGCGTCTGCCGCAATTCGGCGACATTTTCCTCGTTGGCTCGTACCCGCAATCGAATTACAACGCCCTTCAGGCGACGTTCCGGCGCAACCTGTCAAACGGACTTCAGTTCAACTTTAACTATACGTGGGCACACGCTATCGACGACGTTGTCGGATTCTTTAAGGACTATCAGGATGAATTCAACACGAAGGGTGAGCGAGCGAGCAGTGACCAGGATATACGTCACAATTTCACGTTCGATGCATCGTACAACATTCCGGTGAGCTCGGTTTGGTCGAGCGCGCCGAAATGGTTCGCGGACGGTTGGCAGATATCGACGATCTCGCAGTTCCGTACGGCGTTGCCGGTAAACGTGACCAAGCAAGGCGGCACGTTCGGAGGATTTTCATTCCGTCCGGACCTGGTTCCCGGCGTTTCCACGCGCTGCCCAAACTATAGTGTGCCGGAATGTCAGTATAACGTCGCGGCTTTCAGCGACCCTGGCGTTAATGTACCGGGCAATACGCCGAGGAATTTCCTGCGCGGGCGTCCGTTCAGCCAGGTCGATTTTTCGGTGGCGAAGAACACAAAGATCACGGAAAGTACGGCGCTTCAATTGAGAATGGACCTGTTCAATCTTTTCAATTGGGTGAATTTTGCTGATCCGTCCGGCGGCGTTACGCCGGGAGCAACACCAAACTCACTTCTGCCGACCGCGTTTTTCGGCCGAAGCACCTCCACTGTGGGCAACCAGCTTGGCGGCCTTCTCGGTTTCGGCGGGCCTCGGCAGATACAGCTGTCAGCCAGGTTTACGTTCTAGGCCGCGTTTTCGATCGAACAGGGGTGGACCAGTAACACGTTGAGGGGAAGGATGAAGCAGGCAAGTAAATTCGCATTCGTTTTTATTCTGTCGAGCTTCATCCTTTCGCTTAATGTCGCCGGTCAAAGCCTGCCCGCGAGTTCGATCAAAACCATCTATGTGATCCCATCGTCACATTACGACTTTGGCTTTGTCGAGCCGCCGAACGCGATTCGCGAACGTGCGGCTCGGCATATTGACGAGGTCATTCGCGTTGCCGAAAGCGACAAGGATCTTCGCTGGACTATCGAGAGCGTTTGGCAGATCAATGAATGGCTCAAGCGTCAGAAAAAGCCCGCGAGCGTTCTGCCGAAAGACAAGGAAAAGATCGCCCGGCTGATGAATTTGATCAAGTCCGGGCAGATCGCCGTCTCAACCGCCTGGGGCAGCATGCACACGGATTACATGGGTGCAGAGGAACTGAACCGGCTTGCTTACGCATACACGGCATTGCACAAAACGTACGGCATCTTTTCGGAGATGGCGTATATGAACGACGTGCCCGGCCACCCGATGCCGGT
>JADYZI010000173.1 GCA_020853255.1 Acidobacteriota bacterium | reverse complement strand
CGTTCGACCGAAAATATCGGTGCCCGGCGGCTGCACACGCTGCTTGAGAAATTACTTGAAGAAATGAGTTTCTTGGGTGGCGAGCTTGAAGAAAAACTTCAGGTTGTTGATGCGGCCTATGTGGACGTAAAACTTGGCGAACTGATCCAGGACCAGGACCTTCGGCAATACGTACTCTGATCCGATAGAAAAAACCTAGCGGCTGTGCGAATCGTTATACACCGATCTTCCGCCATGCTGCCTGTTTCAACTTGTGCACATCCACTTGACACGATCTTCACGACAGATCAGCAAATTGCTTGCGGTCCTGGCCTTTGCGGCCGCAGTGGCCGGCGTTTCGTGCGGCAAACGCAAACCGCCACTGCCGCCCGTGCCAAAGATTTCACAGCGGGCTGAGATCAGCGGTTTTCAACGCGGAAATAAGGTCATTCTGTCGTGGAAAATGCCGGCGAAGAACGCTCCCGCGGGTGACGTTCAGCACATCAGCCGTGTGGATATCTATCGCCTTGCGGAAAAAGTTACTTCGCCGCAGACACTATCCGAAGAAGAGTTTGCCGCAAGGAGCGTCATCATCGCGTCGGTGAAGATCAGCGATGCCGATTTCGGAACCAAGCCATATACTTACACGGACACGCTTCAATTCGCGGGCCAGCCGGCGCGGCTGCGTTACGCGGTCAGATTTGTAAATTCGGCGGGACAAAAGGCTGCGTTTTCCAATTTTCTGGCCATCGAGCCCGCCCCAAAGGTCGCAGCCGCGCCGAGCGATCTAAAGGGCACGGTCACTCAGGATGCGATCGAACTTGCATGGACAGCACCGGCGGCGAATGCGGATGGCACGACGCCGGCCAACCTTCGCGGCTTTAATGTTTATCGATCCGATTCAAAGGCAAAGCCTGGCGAGCCGTTGAATAAAGCCCCCATAACGGAAAGCGAATTCGCGGACAAGACATTTGAGTTTGGGAAGGAATATTTCTATTTCGTCCGGGCTGTTTCTTCCGGCACGGGCGACACGCCGACCGAAAGTACCGAATCGAACATTGTTCAACTCAGCCCCAAGGACACATTTGTCCCGACACCGCCAAGCTCCATTACGATCGCGGCTTCACCGACATCGATATCTCTATTTTTCCCGCCAAACCCCGAACGCGATGTTGTCGGTTATAAGATCTTCCGCTCCGAGGACGAAACCTTACCTAAAGCAAATTGGAAGCTCCTGACACCTATACCACAGGATGCAAACACGTTCCAGGACACCACGGTCGAGCCCGGCAAGACATATTTCTATTACGTGACCGCCGTCGATAAATTCGACAACGAAAGCGAACCAAGCGAGACAGTGACGGATAAGATACAATAGACTCATTGTTTCGTGAATTTCATGGCCTGCGGTATGGCTTCGCCAACCACGAAAGCCACGAAACAAAACCACAAAACGCACGAAAACAAGAATCTTTCCGATCCTGCCGGCATGTCCGTTGAAATGGCACACCCGCACAACCGGCGGAAACTGGTGTATTATTCGATAGACAACCGGTGGCGTTTGTCAGGACCGGCCGCATCATCTGTTTGGCCGCGAAGCGGTTTCTAGAAAGTAGCCAGATGCGAAGCTTCTGGACAAGGAAGAAATCAGTCATTGACCCTGGAGCGGTCAACCGATGATCGTTTCGCACCTTCAGTGCGAAAGATCGACGTAACAACTCCCAGACGTTTCACGTCTGGCTGCTTTCTTTAGGCGGCTTCGCCGTTTGGGAAAATGGATCACGTAGTTGTCATTTCATCTCGGTTGCGGTCTTTCGCGGAATCACCTCGCTCATGACGGGCGTCTATTTTGCACTCAAGGGCTCTCCGCCGGAGCCAGGTGTCGCCCATCCGTTGTACTTGGCATTGCTCCGGCGTGTCGCGCCCCTTTTGATCGCGGCGGTTTTGGCAGGGTTCTATTTCACCGGTGTGCTGACTGGGATTGGTCTGATTGCACTAGCCGGCATCCTTTACGCGTCTGAGCTGGCTTTGACGATCTTACTAAAACCTCGTTCATAAGGGTCTGTTCAAGAATGCGAATGAAAACGAATTTGATTTTGCTGATATTGGTAGTCGCCATCAGCGCAGGGCCGGTCAGATCTCTGACGGACGGTTCAGTTCGGCAGACAGGGATCGATCGCGGTCGTGCAAGTGAGATAGCCAGGGACGATGCGTCCAAGGTTTATAGATCTCTCGAACCATATACCATCGTCGTCTCTGAAACGCGGAAGAGGTGGCTGGTCAAATTCAAGTTAAGGGATGGCGCACTGAACGGCGGCGGACCAGAATATGTGATCAGCAAGAAATCGGGCAAGATCCTTAAGAAAACTTATTGGCAGTGATAATTTTGATGGAGGTCAGGCTCGAGATCGATTTGGCAACACGCATGAACAATTGGCTTTCGCGCAATAGGTTTTTAGTTATAGGAGCCAGCACTGGGATGGCGTCAACTCTTTGTGATCTGGTCGAACGCGGTTCTCTCGATCTTGTGACGGCGGGTACTGTACTCGTGGTTTCAATTGCCGTAGGTTTTGTGGCCGATAGCCTGATCGCTCGAGCGGAAGGATCGTTACGATGGCGGTGGATAACTTCGGGCGGCTTTCGGGCGTGGCGGATGCACAGCGGACATATCTGAGCGGCGTTACCATCAACGACAAAGGCCTGCTCTCGCAGATAAATCTCGGCAACGGGACGAGCGAGACTTTTGCTTATAATGATCGTTTTCAGATGGAGCAGCAGGAGTTGAAGAAAGGTGCCGAAGTGCTGCAGAAGTATGTTTACGGCTACGGGCAGGTTGATGCGAACGGTGTGTTGCAGACGGCTCAGAACAACGGGCAGTTGGGGACGATCGAATCGTTTATCGGTGCGAACAAACAGGCGACGCAGAAGTTTAGGTATGATCACATCGGGCGGTTGAAGGAATCGGCGGAGTATCGCGGCGATAATAATTCGTTGACGTACAAGCAGGTCTTCGACTTTGACCGCTTCGGGAATCTTTATCGGAAGGCCGCGAGCAACCCGCCATCTGGTCAGCAGAATCCGATTGCTTATACGGCGATAGAAGAAGCGGCGGGGCCGGGGACGGGTGATATCGATAAGGCGACGAACCGGTTTCGCACCCAGACGACTTATGACGACGCGGGGCAGGTTGTGACGGACGCGAAGTTCCGCTCGATGAGTTTTGCTTATGACGCGAACGGGCGGCAGGTGAAGGCGGTTCGATCGGGTGTGCCGGATGCGTGGACGGTATATGATGCTTTGGGCAATCGGGTGGCGACGAAGATCAATGATGTTTGGCGGTATGTGGTGTATGATGCGTTTGGGAAATGCGTGGCGGAGTATGGGCAGTTGGCCGACGGTGTTGGCGGCGTGAAGTATGTTCAGCAGGATTGGCAAGGCAGCGTGCGGACGGTGACGAATGCAAACGGGTTTGTCGTCAGCCGAACGGATCACCAAGCCTTCGGCGGCGATGTCGGCTACGGAGTCGGCAAACGGACGATCGAACAAGGCTACAACCGCGACGCCGCCACGCGGCAAGGCTACGGCCTCACCGAACGCGACGACGCTAGCGGTTTAGATCACACATGGTTCCGCAAAAACGAATCTTCCGCCGGCCGCTGGACTTCACCTGATCCTTACAAAGGCTCAATGAACCTCGCCGACCCGCAGAGCTTTAACCGCTACTCTTACGTCCAGAATCAACCAACAAACTTCGTCGATCCAAGCGGGCTGCTTTCCCAAGGGCCACGGGCCTATGTCGAGATCAGGATATCGTGGTGGGATCGCATGTGGGAGGATCACTGGGGCGCGGACAACGGCGGAGACTTCGGCTGGATGTACGACCCGCCCGGCCCGGCCATCGAATCAAACGGCGGCGGCGTTGGATCGAGTCCAGGCCCGTCATCGTCTGACGAACATGCCTCCGCTTGTCCCCCAGATGCATTTGGAATAGTCAGCGTAAAATGCCTGCTGAAAAAAGCCGCTGAAGAATATCGAAATTCACCAGCAGGCAAGTTCGAGAATTGTCTTTCGCGAGAAATGAGCAGTTTAAATAGAGAATTGAGAAAACTGATGGACCGGAACTATGCAAACTGGAGAGATGCGACAGGAGTTGGTGTCTTTGTCGGGTCTATTGGCATGAAGGTTGTTTTCGCCGGTCTTGGAGCACTAGCCGGTTCGTTTACCACGTTAACAAGCTGGTATCGAGACCTAGCGGAGTTCAATAATGATAAGTATGAGCCGGCAAGGCAGGCGGCCATCACGAAGTGCCGCCGCGAGACTGGCTACGACGGAAATCTCAACGGACGGCTGAATACTAACCTTGTCACGATGTAACTCGGAAGTGGTATGGCCAATCTTGAAAGAAAATCTGACAATTGGGATCGGCCTGATTTTCGTGAAGCTCTGGCCGCTCCGCTGTCCTTATTCCTCGGATTTGGGTTGCAGGTAATCTTCACAGGAGTGAGGGATTTCGGCAGCGGTCAACTTGGTATCTGGGCTGGAGTGGTTCTTATAGCTTTATACCCCATCTTGGGGTATGGAAGGACGTCTCCGATACGAGCTATCGGAAGGTGGACATTTGGGAAATGGGCAATCGCCGCAGTTACGATTATTGCCTCTTTCTATTTATTTCGATTTTTCTTGATTCTTCTTTTTGGATAAGGACGAAGGTGCGAGACTTTTTCCTAGAATGACCGTTTTCAGATGACCGGACAGGAGTTGAAGAAAGGCTCGGACGTGCTGCAGAAGTACGATTACGGGTACGGGCAGGTGGATGCGAACGGGGTTTTGCAGACGGCTCAGAACAACGGGCAGTTGGGGACGATCGAATCGTTTGTCGGTGGGAGCAAACAGGCGACGCAGAAGTTTAGGTATGATCACATCGGGCGGTTGAAGGAATCGGCGGAGTATCGCGGCGATAATAATTCGTTGACGTACAAACAGGTCTTCGACTTTGACCGGTTCGGGAATCTTTATCGCAAGGCCGCGAGTAATCCGATCGCTGGTCAGCAGAATCCGTTAGCATATACGGCAATCGAGGACACTCACATCGACAAGGCAACGAACCGATTCACGTCGAACACGACCTATG
>JADYZI010000172.1 GCA_020853255.1 Acidobacteriota bacterium | reverse complement strand
CTTAGAGGTTTCTCAAGACATTAAGATCGGCATCCGCCTAGACTCCGCAATGAATATTCACCGGTGATATTACCACAGGAGCAATTTGCTGTCTGCATATTTTTTTATGGATCGGAGCCGGTTTGTTAGCTGGCAGCGGCGGAAAACTCCCTGGTTACGAAATGAAAGGAGATCAACGAAATGGAAAAGAGCAATTTAAAAAACAGAAGGAACTTTTTGAAGTCGGCCGCCGCGACACTTGTCGCCGCGTCGGTCCCGGTAGCGGCCGCCGCGCAAAAAGGTGACGACGAAGTGTCGACCAACCAGCAGGATCCTATCTATATACACGGCTGTGCCTGGAATCGCGACCTGCCGGGTGTTTTCGGACAGGCTTGTTTCACGTTCGAGGTTAGGGCGAAGGTTGGTGGGACCGGCGTGGGGACGATCCGCGATGATGTGTATCCGGAGGTCAATTCGCAGATCCAGATCAATTCTGTGACCAAAAGGGGCAAGCTTTTCACCTTCGAAGGAGAAATTGTTGCGTCTCGAAGCGCTGAGATGGTGGGCATGTGCGTCACGATCGAGGCAAGGTCCTTACGAAGAGGAGAGGGCAGCGCGACGATCACTATTTCGTCCGGGGAAGGTGAGGGCCTGGTCGTCATTGCCATCATCGCGGTTTTGATCGGCATGCTTTTGCCATCGATTCAAAGGTAGTGATCCGACGCACTTGAATGTTACGCGATGCCCGCAGCGGCCGGGCCGGATCCGACAACAATGCTGGTACCGTCTCTGGCCGGGGCCCGGCCACGCAGTTTCTATTGGAGGGATCTATCATGAAATATACGGTTAAAGGTTTGTACACACTGTTTCGGTTGCAGTTAATTCTACTGCTGATCATCTCAGCCGCCGGCCTCGCGGCGGCACAGGCGCCGTTGACCGACGATGCGAGCATCATTTGCTGGTCAGACGATGATGACCACGATGATCATGATGACTATTCCGCGAAGGAGCCGATGACCGGATCATCGTGGAACGGCTGCGGTTCGAGTGAAAGGCTGAAGCTATCATCGGAGAGCCGGGTGTACCTAAAGTATCGGCTGACGCCGGTTTTGCCGGTTGGAACGGCTGGTTCAACTATCGAGAAGGCTACCGTCAAGTTGTTTATCAACAGCGTGGCAAACGCCGGGGCCCTCGATGTCTTTATCGCGGACGAAAACTGGAGCGAAAAAACGTTGAGATCGAGCAATGCCCCTCCGACAGGGGCGCTTGTGCAGGCAAATGTCCCCATCCAGGCCGACAAAAAAGGTCAATTCCTGGTGCTTGACGTGACCGGGGCCGTCCAGCAATGGTTGGGTAGCGATGGCGAAGGAACCGGCGGCCTTCCAAATTACGGATTGATCCTGGTCGCTCGAAACGGACTGAAGGCATATTTTGACAGTAAGGAGAACGAAAATACGAGCCACGAGGCTAAGCTCAATATCCAGCGCGCGGGCGGTTCCGGCGGCCAGGGGCCACCCGGACCGGAAGGGCCGCAAGGCCCAACTGGACCCCAGGGACCTCAGGGCCCGCAAGGGATAGCAGGCCAAACGGGAGCGAACGGTGCACAAGGACCTCAAGGGCCTGCGGGGCCGCAAGGCCCGACTGGCGCGACAGGAGCAACCGGACCGACAGGATCTCAAGGCCCGCAGGGCCCGGCCGGCCCGATCGGGCCGCAGGGTGAGCGAGGCTTGAACTGGAAAGACGCGTGGAACGCGGCGACGAATTATGTGACCGACGATGCCGTCAGCTTTCAGGGATCATCGTGGCGTGCGAAACAGGCAAACGTCAATGTACAGCCGGTTGAAGGAGCGGATTGGACCATAATCGCGCAGAAAGGTGACAACACTTCGGGCGGCAGCGTCACTGATGTGACCGCAAGCGCTCCGCTGTCGGTCACAAACGGGACGACGACGCCGAATATCTCACTCGGTACCGTGCCCACCGCCAATGGCGGGACAGGCCTGAATTCACCCGGGGCGCCCGGGAACTTCCTGCGCAGCAACGGCGCGACGTGGGCAACCGGCCCACTTGCGGCGGCCGACATACCGGCCGGCAGCGCCCACTACATACGCAACCAAACAACAACTCAGCCGTCCACTAATTTCAACATTAGCGGCGACGGCAGTGCGCAAGGCACGCTGCGCGGGAATATCGTTACGGCGACCACTCAATTCAACATCGGCGGCACTCGCATGCTTGCCGGAGACGCGTCAAATCTGTTCGTTGGGCCATCCGCCGGAGCGGCAAACCCATCGGGAATCAATAACTCCTTTGTTGGCCGAATTGCGGGCCAGAATACTACCACGGGAAGCAGCAATTCCTTTTTTGGGTCATTCACCGGCTCGCAGAATACTACAGGCAGCAATAACGCGTTTTTCGGCTTCTTTGCGGGCAATAGCAACATAAGCGGCAGCGATAACGCCGCGTTCGGCAGATCCGCGGGATCTAGTGCGACCGGAAGCCGAAATTCGTTCTTCGGGACCGGGGCCGGTGGAAATACTCAGTCAAATGGTAACAACAACACATTCATCGGGCTAAACACTGACGTTGTTATCGCTTCAAGCGTTGCGAGTAGTTTCAATACGCTGTTGGGAGCAAGCGCGAAGGTCAACCAGATCGGCGGCCTCACTTCCATCAATTTTGGAACGGCTATCGGAGCAGGTGCGGTTGTAAGCACGAGCAATCGAGTCCAACTCGGCCGTGACGGCTTCGATTCGGTTGCGATCGGCTTTTTTGCGAACGCGACGGCTACACAGGTTTGCAGGAGCGGCCAGGTCCTGGCGTTGTGCTCGTCAAGCCGCCGTTACAAAGAAAATATTGCTGTGTTCGATCGCGGATTGGACCTGGTCAACCTGTTCCGGCCCGTCACATTCGACTGGATAGAACGTGGGGAACATGACCTAGGGCTGATCGCCGAAGAAGTCGCGGAGATCGAACCACTGTTAGTGACGTACAACCGCAAGAACGAGATCGAGGGAGTCAAGTATGACCAGATCGCGATGGTCTTGATCAACGCGATCAAGGAGCAGCAGGAGCAGATCCAGCATCAGCAGAAACAGATCGAAGCTTTGCGGAAGCAAAACATCGGATTGAGCTCGCGGCTGCGAACGATCGAGAAAAGGTCACGAAAGAAAGTAGTCCGGCGTCGCGGTTGATCAAATTCGCCGAGAGTTTCGGGCAGGCTGGATCGACATCGGTCAATAGCCTGCCCACGCTTTGCCCGAGTTTGCCTCTATTGATCGAAAGGTATAAGAGCGAACGCAGGTCATTCGGAATGTTTTGCTTTCGCCTTTCGTTCGATGGGTTCTTTTAAGTGCTGCGTCGTTTCATCGGTAACGCTGAATGGTACACCGGCGTGGAGTTGGTTTGTTTCGGCGGGCGGTAAAAGATCGGCAACGGATTCTGGGCCAAGGGTTCGCTTATCGGCGTCAGTTTGGTGAATATTTGACGGCGAACCTTTTTTGGTTATAAACGTCCCGTTTATTATCAGCGCAAGGCCGATGAAGAGCGGGATCAGCCCGGCAAGCCAAATTCGGCTCAGGATGGCCGCCTCGGCGTCCGAAACCCGGCCGCTGGCGATTATGCCGCCCATTAGGGCAAAAAGAAATACCATCAACGCCGCGCCGATACTTGCGGTAATTACGCCGGCCTTTATCTCATTTCGCCTTTTGGTTTCAGGGGTTTTGCCCTGGAGCCGTTCCAGTTCGGCGGCCCGCCGCACGGCCTGTTCGCTGCCCTGAAACATTTCGGCAACCCACGTCTTGCTCCAATCGAATTTATCGCTCGGGTCCCGGCTCGCCAATATCTGGCGCAGGGCGGACAGGTTTGCTCCGCACGATTTGCAGAACTTCAGGTCGTCGGGTTGGGTCGAGCCGCACTGAGGACAGATCATAGCCTTACTTTATAATATACTCTCAACGTCATTGCATAGCGAAAAGTTCGGCCTTGTAGTTAGCACATCATATGTCCTACGAGAATAGCAGGTGAGATGTCGGCTTTCGGCGGTTGAGGGTAAATGGCTATAGAAAGGAGTCATGAGAAATTACCCGGAGATCGCGATGGAGAAGGCGAT
>JADYZI010000171.1 GCA_020853255.1 Acidobacteriota bacterium | reverse complement strand
ATTCCCGATCATATCCGTTCTCTGTCAGGTGTTCTCCGGCAAGCTGTTCGATCTCGAATTTAAGATCGCTCAAGTTATCCAGAACAAACCCCGGCACACGCGCCCTCGCGTAAGGAAAGAGCGTTTCATGCACAAAGCTGATCGGCGTTGTCGTGCCTTCGATGTCGAGAAGGATGGCTTTCATAGGTAATTGCCGCAATAATGCGCAAGACGCGCAAAAGTAATATCTTTTTTTCGCGCGTCTTGCGCCTTTTTCCGGCCATCCATTCACACGGCCGGCGGTATATGGCTTGGGCCAAAGCAGACCGGCTCGTATCCAGCGTCCACGCCGGAATTTGTGTAATGCGGCGTCCAGCCCGATGCATCCTTGAACAAACGGATCGCTCGGACTGTTCGATCACCGCAGAGATTGAACCAATGACGGGCACCGCTTGGAACGCAGATGAGATCGCCTGCTTCCATTTCTATCGAGACGATATCGCCGCCTTCAGGGGCAATATGAAACAGGCCGTGCCCTTTTACAATAAACCGGACCTCGTCCTCGGCGTGCCAATGTTCCTTATTGAATTTGTCCAACATTTCATCAAGCCCCGGTGTCGTCGGGACAATGTTGATGACATCCGCTGTCACATATCCGCCCTTCTGTTTTAAGGCTTCGATCTCGTCGGCGTAGCCGTCAAGGATCTCCTGATCGCTCGCGTCCGCAGGGACTTGCTTTAGGTTTTCCCAGCGTTCGTAAGCGACACCGATGGTACCGAGAAAGGTTTCGATCTCTGCGACAGATTTGATGGTCACATCTTTCTTTGGAATGTTTACAACTGCCATAGCTTTAGCTACATTGGAATTGCGAATCAAGGCAAAATCTAAAATCCAAAATCCAACAAGGCACACTCCCAACCGGTCGTGTTTCCGCCTCTCTCATCCTTCTGATAAGATCGGCGGCTCAAACGGGCATCCAAAATCTAAAATCCAACAAGGCACACTCCCTACCGGTCGTGTTTCTGCCTATTTTAGCTGCCGGCCGATGACTTCAAAGAGAAATTCGAATATTTCAATGTGCCTGCGAGCTTCGGCGACGCTCTCGCCCCACGTATAAAGGCCGTGCCTTCTTAAATAGATGCCGTGGATCCCGTCGTTGTCGCGGATGACGTTTTCCAGCACATGCGACAGGGCAATGTAGTCCTGCGAATTTTCGATGATCGGGACCCGCTCGTGATGCTCGTGCGTATTCACACCTGCCAAGCCTTTCAGCATTTCATAGCCGTTGATCTCGATCGTGCCCTGCTCGAAAAAGTGGTCTGAAAGTATCGTGCCCCAAACCGAATGCGTGTGCAGGATAGACCGCGCCTTTGGCATAAAGCGATATATCGCCAAATGCAAAAGCGTCTCGGCCGATGGTTTGCCAAAGCCCTGCAGTATCTCGGCATCGTCGTCCAGCTCCAGGAAATTTGTTTCATCAAGATTCCCTTTCTCGATACCGCTTGCCGTAACGCAAATGCGCAGCGGTTTGCGGGCAAGAAGCATGCTGAAATTCCCGCTTGTACCGAGCACCCAGCCGCGCCGATAGAACTCGCGGCCCGCTTCGGCAAGCTCGATCGTTGATGCTGAGATACTTGGTTTTCCCGCCATTCTATTCTTCGTCTTCGCGGAGTTTTTCGAGGACCGAAAGATCTTCGAGTGTCGTTACATCACCCGCGACTTGCCCGCCGGCCGCAACCTCGCGAAGCAGCCGCCGCATGATCTTGCCCGAACGTGTTTTAGGCAAAGCATCCGTAAAACGGATATCGTCCGGCTTTGCCAATGCCCCGATCTCCTTGGCAACGTGGGCGCGAAGTTCGTTCTTCAATTCATCACTTCCTTTTCGCCCGCCTTCGAGTGTAACAAATGCGGCGATGGCCTGTCCTTTCAAGTCGTCCGGGCGTCCGACGACGGCAGCCTCGGCAACGGAATCATGCGAGACAAGCGCCGATTCGACCTCGGCCGTACCCAACCGATGGCCGCTCACGTTTATCACATCATCGACGCGTCCCATTATCCAAAAATAGCCGCGTTCATCACGCCTGGCACCGTCGCCCGCAAAATAGAATCCCGGGATCTCGGACCAATAGGCCTGTTTGTAACGCTCGTCATCGCCCCAAACGGTCCGCAGCATTGACGGCCATGGATGCTTTGCAACCAGGTAACCGCCTTCGTTTACGCCGACGGGTTTCCCTGTTTTGGTAACGATGTCGAGAAGAATACCCGGCAGCGGCCTGGTCGCCGTTCCGGGAACTGTCGGTGTCGCCCCTGGCAGCGGCGAGATCATCATCGTGCCCGTTTCCGTTTGCCACCATGTATCTACGATCGGACATCTCCCCTTTCCGATGATCTCGTGGTACCAGATCCACGCTTCGGGGTTTATCGGCTCGCCGACCGTTCCAAGCAGCCGCAACGACGAAAGATCGTGCTTCAGCGGATATTGTTCGCCCCATTTGATAAACGCACGGATCGCTGTCGGGGCTGTGTAGAAGATCGTTATCCTATTTCGTTCAATGATGTCCCAAAACCGGTCAAGGTCTGGATAATTCGGAGCGCCCTCATACATAAAAACGGTCGCTCCATTCGCCAGTGGGCCGTACACAACATAGCTGTGTCCGGTCACCCATCCGATATCGGCCGTACACCAATAAACATCATCATCCTTCAGGTCGAAGACAAATTTCGTTGTCCAGGCCGCCTGCGTAAGATAGCCGCCCGTGGTATGCAGGATACCCTTGGGTTTGCCGGTCGTGCCCGATGTGTACAGGATAAAAAGCGGTGTCTCGGAATCAAGCGGCACGGCCGGGCAATCGGCATCGACCGTTTCCATCAATTGATGCCACCAATGGTCGCGTCCCGCCCGCATTTTTATTTCGGAACCCGTGCGCCGAAAAACGATGATATTCTCGACCAGCGGTGTTTGTGCGGCGGCTTCATCGACTATCGATTTCAGTTTTATTTCCGACCCGCGGCGATAGGCCCCGTCCGCCGTGATTATCAATTTGCATCCGCCATCGATCACGCGGTCGCGGATCGCATCGGCCGAAAAACCGCCGAAGACAACGGTGTGTGCCGCTCCGATCCGGGCGCAGGCCAGCATTGCTATTGCAAGCTCAGGCACCATCGGCATATACAGCGCCACACGGTCGCCCGTCTTTACATCAAGCTTTTTCAAGACGTTTGCGAACCGGCAAACCTCTCGATGAAGCTGCAAATAGGTCAGCGTTCGCTGTTCGCCCGGCTCGCCTTCCCAGATAAAGGCAGCCTTGTTCTTTCGCCACGTTGTGAGGTGCCGGTCAAGGCAGTTGTACGAAATATTGATCTTGCCGCCCACGAACCATTTTGCGAATGGCTCATTCCATTCAAGCACCCTGTCCCATTTCTTGAACCAATGAAGCTCTTCGGCCTGTTTTGCCCAGAATGCCTCCGGGTCGGCCTCGGCCTCGGCATACAGCCGCTCGTATTCCTCAAAACTCTTGATATGCGCGTTTGCCGAGAACGAGGCGGGCGGCGGAAAAAGTCGTGATTCGTTTAGGACGGATTCTATCGCAGTGCTTTCAGGCATAGGCTTAGATTATAGGATATGCACGCGAAAATTCTGAACCGGCCCTACTTCGTTACACCGTCCGCTATCGCGGCATCCGAACGCTGCAGCGATATGAGGCTCTGAGCGTAGTACAAAAACGATTTACTTGAGAATTTGGGTTTTCCCGCAAGATGCGTGTAGAATCACTTCGAGTCCTTTTCTAAGAATCCGTTTAGCAGAATTCAATAGCCTATGTCCTTGCTCGAAATGAGGACCATCGTCAAAGAGTTTCCGGGTGTCCGGGCGCTGGATGGTGTGAGCTTCACGCTCGAGGCCGGTGAGTTCCATTCGCTGGTCGGCGAAAATGGCGCGGGTAAATCGACCCTGATGAAGGTGCTCTCCGGCGTCTATCCGGCCGGCACCTACGAAGGCGAGATATTGATAAACGACCGGCCGCAGCAGTTCAGAAACGTTCGCGATTCAGAAAATGCCGGCGTTGCGATCATCTTTCAGGAACTTTCGCTGGTCAAGGAACTAACGGTCGGCGAGAACATCTTTCTCGGACAAGCCCCGTCGAAGCTTGGCGTGATCGATTGGTCCGCTCT
>JADYZI010000170.1 GCA_020853255.1 Acidobacteriota bacterium | reverse complement strand
CCGCGACGGCGCGTTAAGAAAGCAAAAGGCCACGGCGGACACCACGGCGGGGCATGGAAGGTGGCTTACGCCGATTTCGTGACCGCGATGATGGCACTTTTCCTGGTCCTGTGGCTGGTCTCACAGGCCGATATGAAGCTGAAGCAGCAGATAGCTGCCTATTTTCGCTCGCCGGGCGTATTCGACACAATGGACGGCGGTGTGCTCTCGCAAGCGAAGAAAGTCAGCAATGAACCGACAAGCCTCACCTCAAAGGATGACGAACAGGCCCTTTTCAGCGTTGCCCAAGCCCTGCAGGAACAATTTTCGACGCGGCCGGAATTTGAAAAGTATAAAGATCAGGTCCAAATATCCGTCACGGACGAAGGGCTGAAAGTAAACCTGATCGACAAGGCAGACAAGGTATCATTTCCGTCGGGAAGCTCTGATCTTACGGCCGACGCCTCGTCAATATTGACGGAGATCGCCCGCGGCGTGTGCTCGCTGCCAAATAAGATCAACATCGGCGGCCACACGGACAGCCGTGTTTTTTCGACGGCAAACGGATATACAAATTGGGAGCTTTCGGCGGACCGAGCAAATGCGGCACGGCGCGTGCTCGAAGCGGGCTGCGTCAAACCTGAGCAGATTCGCCGCATCGTCGGTTTCGCCGATACCGAGCCGCTCGTCCCAAATGATCCTTACGCCCCCGCAAACCGCCGCATCAGCATTACGGTTCTGCGTTTGGCACAGCCCGATACAAAAAGTTCGGATGAACCAGCTTCCGGACCGAATGACGCCACGCCAAAAGCTGAGTCAAAGGCAACCGACCCCAAGCCTGCTGAAACAAGCGAGGCCCAGCTTACCCGCAAAAAACTCGAGACCGAAGGAGCGGTAACTGTTGGCGAAGCCGACAAGATCCCTGATAAACCCAAATTCAAGTAACAGTGAATCTTACTGTCGGTTCTTTGACGGTGCGAGTCAAAATAGCTGCTCCAAAAGGCGGCTATTTTCATTTCACCCAGCAATTTACTGATAAAAGCGTGGCGATGGCGTTTGGCACGCATTTCGCTTAATGATCGATGGAGAATTCTCTATGTCCGAAACTTCAACTCAAAATACAGAAGCTGCCCCGCCAAAAAAAGGGGGCAAGAAGAAGCTTCTGATCATTATTGTCCTGGTCGTTCTTCTTGCGGGCGGCGGTGGCGGCGGATATTACTTCTGGCGTGCTTCGTCGGCCGCGGCGGCTGAAAACGGAAAACCTGAGAAAAAGGGCAAGAAAGGCCAGTCGAAGGATGAAGAACCCGGTTCCGAGGAAAAGCCCGCGGGCGAAGAGCATGAAAAGCCAGCCGGTTCTTCCTTGCCGGACGATGAGAACGTAAAAGCGGTCGTCGAGCTTCCGCCGTTCATCGTCAACCTGGCAGATACCGCTCAGGCGCGTTACCTTCGCATGACCGTCAGCCTCGGAATCGACGGCGGTGAAGGAGGCGAGAGCGAAAAGCCGGACCAGCTTTTTATCACTCGGGTGCGGAATGCAATGCTTGCAGTCCTTGCGGAAAAAAAGTCGGAGGATGTGCTTAACGCCGAAGGCAAAGCAAAGCTCCGAAAGGAACTTCTAAGCGCCGCACAGGCCGCCTCGGAAGAACCGCACGTCCAGGCCATCTACATCACGGACTTTATCGTCCAGCTCTGATCCAATGAAAACAGAAAACGAAGCAATAATTGCCGCCTGGGGCAACTTTCTCGATCTGCGTCTGCCGCTATCGGTTGAACTCGGGCGGGCAACGATGAAGGTCCGGGACATTCTCGGCCTCGAGCCTGCCAGCATCGTCCGCCTTTCACGCTCAACGGGCGAAGGCGTCGATATTCGAGCCGACAATAAGTCGTTGATGCGCGGTGAGATCGTCGTGATCGAAGATCGGGCCGGTGTCCGCGTAAATGAGATACTGACCGGCCAAAAGAAATGAAGAACTGTTTTTTGATCTCGATCCTTCTAGCGCTTGCCGCGGCGACGGCGTTTGCCTCGACGTCAACCGCCGAGCCGAAGACTCAAACCGCGCCCGTTCAGGCCGCTGCAGAACCATTGGGTGAGAACGAGCCGATCCCGTTTATGCGAACCGAACAGGCCGCCGCGGCCGAGGGGCCAAGCTCAGCCGGACTTCTCCTTAAAACCGTCGCATCAATGGCCTTTATCGTCGGCCTGATCTTTTTCGGCGCGTGGGGAGCAAAAAAACTTGGCTTCGGCACAAAGGCCGGATCTACCGGCATCCAGGACCTCGCGGTTTTAACATCCGTTTCGCTCGGAAACAGCCGAACCGTATCAACGATCAGGTTTGGCCAGCGAATTTTGCTGGTCGGTTCCACGCCACAATCGTTCACGCTGCTTGCCGAAGAAGACGGCGAGGTTGTTTCGGAACCAGCGATGCCGCGATCGGTGGCTGAATTGCTTGCCGAAGACACGACACCATTCAAGGCCGCTCTAAAGCACGCCGAATCCGCATTGAATAAAATTATTCCCGGGGGCAAAGCCAGCTAATGAAAGCAATATTTTTGCCCGCACTTTTCTCTATCATTTTGTTCCTCACCCCTCTCGCGGCAAGCGGCCAGCCTGTCGCACCAGAACCTCCCGAAAAGCCCGCCGCAACGGTCGATCTGAACAAGGCCGCAAACAGTTCGACCCCTCTGCAAATAGTCGTCCTCTTAACTCTCCTAAGTTTCATTCCCGCCCTACTTATCTCGATGACGTGCTTTACGCGCCTCATCGTCGTCTTTCACTTTCTTCGCCAGGCTCTCGGAACCCAGGAAACCCCGAACAATCAGGTCCTGCTTGGCCTTGCCTTATTCATAACGCTCTTTGTTATGAGCCCGACGCTGACCGAAGTTTACAACACTGCGTATCTTCCGATGAGCGAGGGTACGATCTCGCAATCAGACGCGCTCGCAAAAGGCCTTGTGCCGCTGCGTGCATATATGCTCAAGCACACACGTGAAAAAGACCTCGCCCTGTTCATCCGATTATCTAAAGGGCCACGGCCAAATTCGGCGGACGAAGTGCCCACGTCGGCTCTGGTACCGGCGTTTATGATCTCGGAACTTAAGACCGCCTTCCAGATCGGCTTCGTGCTTTTTCTGCCGTTCCTGATAATCGACCTTGCTGTCTCAAGCGTTCTGCTTTCAATGGGAATGATGCAGCTTCCGCCCGTGGTGGTGTCGATGCCGCTCAAGGTACTGCTGTTTGTAATGGTAGATGGATGGTATCTGATCGTTGGTTCGCTGGTCCGGAGTTTGATGTAGCTCTATGAATGACGCGCTTGTAACAACTCTTATCCAAAACGCTCTGACCACGCTTATGTGGATCGCCGCCCCGATGCTCATCGTAGCGGTCGTCGTCGGCATTATCGTCAGCCTGATCCAAACGCTTACGTCGATACAGGACCAGACGTTCTCGTTCGCACCGCGTGTGATCGCCATCTTTGTCGTCTTCCTTATCGTTTTCCCCTGGATCCTGCGAGTTTTGACGACCTTTACCGCATCGATCCTCGGCGATTTCACGCCATTCGTGAACTGAGCCTGAATTAAATTGGATACATTTGAAGTACCACTGCACCCGCTTCTCGTATTCTTCGTCGTCCTTGCACGAGTCGGCGGGCTGGTAACTTTTGCTCCGTTTTGGTCAAGCAAAGCCGTCACGGCAAAGGTCCGCGTTGTCCTGGCGTTCGTACTCGGGATCGCATTGACGCCGGCCGTAATGCCCCGCATCCCAACGCCGCCTGACAGCTTTTGGGCCCTGCTGCCTGTAATGTTCGGCGAACTCGCGATCGGGATGGTCCTGGGATTTGTCGGCAAGCTTGTGTTCAGCGGCTTTGAACTTGCGGCCCACCTTTTGTCGTCGCAGATGGGCTTTTCGCTCGCCGGCATCATTGATCCTTCGACGCAGGCGCATACGACCGCGTTTGGGACCATCGCGCAAATGTTCGCAATGATGATCCTGCTTGCCGCCAATGGCCACCACTGGTTTCTTGCCGCAACGGTAAAGAGCTTTTCGACAACGGCCCCCGGTTCTTTTGCTTTGTCTTACGAACTTCTCGATCTTTTGATACGGTTCTCATCGGATGCTCTCGTGGTAGGTTTAACCCTTGCCGCACCGGCCATCATCGTACTTCTTGCGGTCGAATTCGCACTCGAGATATTCGGCCGGACGGCCCCGCAATTTCAAGTATTCATTTTGGGATTTCCGCTCAAGATCGGTGTCGGCCTTTGGCTGATCGGAGCATCGCTGTACTTTCTTCCCTCGGCCGTACGCGATGTACTCGGCGGGATACATGAAGGCTTGATCAAGGTCCTATCCATGATCTGAGATGTCACAGGAACGCACAGAGAAAGCCACTCCTAAAAAACGCGAGGACGCGCGGAAAAAGGGCCAGATCGCCCGCGGTGCCGAGCTTCCGTCGGCCTTTTCCCTGTTTGCCGCGCTGACGGCCGTGTATTTGTTCAGCGGAAGTTTTCTTGAACAGATCGCCTTCAGTTTTCAACAAGCTGCGCAGAATATCACCCATCTTACGCAGATATCGGATACCGATCTTCACGTTCTGGTGCTCGGGACCGGCAAGTTTCTCGCGATGCTGACAGTTCCGGTCATCCTGCTCGCCTTTACCGCATCGGTTGCGGGCAATGTAGCGCAGGGCGGGTTGTCATTTACCGCCCATCCGATGACGCAGGGATCTCAGCGGCTAAATTCGATGAGCAATCTCAAGCGCGTCTTTGGCCCGGACGCACTGGTAAACCTGCTCAAATCGGTGATCAAGCTGGCCTTCATCGCAACGGTCGCGTACGGTGTTCTTTCACCGCTGATCGCCGAGGCTCCGTCGCTCATACACGCTCCGCTGCCGGCCGTGGCCTCGAAACTTGGCGGAGTGTTGTTTTCGCTGGCTTTTCGATGCGCGGCCGTACTGCTCATATTGGCCGCGGGCGACTATGGCTACGCATATTATAAGCACGAAAAATCTCTACGAATGTCGAAGCAGGAAATTCGTGACGAGTATAGACAACAGGAAGGCGACCCGATGGTAAAAGGCCAGCGGCGCCGGGCGGCACGAATGCTGGCGCAAAAGCGGTCGCTAGTTGATGTTCCGACGGCAACTGTCGTGATAACGAACCCGACCCATTTCGCCGTTGCTCTTCGCTATGACCGCGCCGTGGATGCGGCCCCGATGGTTGTCGCAAAGGGAGCCGACGCATTTGCAGCCAAGATACGGTCCATCGCACGCGATCACGAGATTCCGCTGATCGAGAATCCGCCTCTCGCCCGAGGGCTCTACAAGGCCGTCGAGCCGAAGCAGATCATTCCGATCGAGTTTTTTGGGGCGGTCGCTGAGGTACTGGCGTACGTTTACCGGCACAATACACCTGATCCGCGGCGCCCAACAGGCGAGTGAATTTGGGCCGTCCGCGTTTGACACGGAGCAAAAATAGTCAAGAATAACTCAATGCCTCGAGCTTCCCAACAAATTGCAGATGCGGCCGACGAGGCCGACTCACTAACGGAGATCAGTTCGTCCAAGGAGCTGGATGAATTGCTGCGGCTTTCGCCGATAGCATCATTCGCAATGGACGGGTCGCAAGTTCTGACCGCGGCAAATCATCGGCTTTGCGAAATGCTGGGATATGCTGACGGCGAGCCGCTTGGAATGAACCTCGACCGGATCGCCGCGGGCCCGGAATCAATTCTGACATCAAACGCGGTCGAGACGGCCCTGCTCCGTTCCGATGGCACCGAGGTGGTTTGTCAACTTTTCTATCAGCCAATGGCCGATGGCGGAAAACTGGTATTCGCCATCGACCTGACCGCACGAACGAGGGCCGAGCGTGACGCGCTTGAGTCTGAGAAAAAGCGGTGGCAATCGGACCGCATCGAGGCGCTTGGCCGTCTGGCGGGCGGGATAGCTCACGATTTCAATAATTTCCTGGCCGTACTTCTGCTGCACGTTGACATCCTCGGCCTGAATCTCGAACCTGACAGCCCGGCCCGCGGCCGCGTAAACGAGATAAAGGATGTCGCAAACTCGATAGCCTCGACCGTGCGCCAGCTTTTTGCATTTGGCCGAAAACAGCCGATGACGCTTGCTCCGGTCCAGCTTGGCCCGGTGATCGAGCAGTTTGCCAACCATCTTCGGTCGACGTCCGCAGGGATCGAGGTAGAGGTTTCGCTCGAAAACGATCTTGGACTTTGTTTTGTTGATCACGTACAGGTCATACAGGTCCTTTCTACGTTATCCGAGCGTGCCAAGGAGTCAATGCCGAACGGCGGCACCATAAGCATCACTTCCTCAAATATAACGCTCGTTTCGGGATCATCCGATATTCAGCCGAGCGGCCCGTACGTTCAGATCGCGATGTCGGACACGGGCGGCGGACTCGAACCCGATTCGGCAGCCCACATATTCGAGCCATTCTTTTCAACAAAGGAAACGGACAAGGGCAAAGGCCTCGCGTTGGCGATGGTGTATGGCATCGTCAAGCAATCGAAGGGCTACATTTGGACTGAGAGTATTGACGGCGAGGGAACAACCTTCAAGATCCAGTTCCCGAGAATTGATCCGCAGCAGCCCGCCAGGCTTGAAAAGGCCGCCGTCCATCCTGTTTCGACCGAGCGCAAAACGGTGCTTCTTGTTGATGATGAATCCGCTGTCAGGCGTGTCACCGGAGAATTTCTGGAACTGGCCGGGTACAACGTACTTCAGGCCGGTACGGGGATGGAAGCCCTCGAAATTGCTCAGGCCCATTTCGGCCCGCTTGATATGCTTTTGACCGACCTACTTATGCCGTATATGGACGGGCGCCAGTTGGCCGAGCGGATGACCAAGCTACATCCCGGCCTTGCAATACTTTTTATGTCCGGCAATGCGAACGAATCGGATGACGACGATAAAGGCCGGCCTGATTTTATAAGCAAACCTTTCTCCATGGCCCAGCTTACTGAAACGGTCAATAAAGTGCTTCAGGGTAAGTAGGCCTTTCGCAACAAACGATGAGGGTAACGATCGCAAGTCGCGTAGCTGTATTGTTTATCGGAGTGGTACTGGTGGCCGCATGCCAAAACCGTGAGCAGGCCGAGAAGCCCGCTGTGGAACCCGTTCATTTTCCCGCGTCAGATGTATGCGGCTACGCTCACGGCGGCCCGGGCAAGCTGTTCGTCAATCTTGGCGGCGGAAATTGGGCACGATCGATCCCGGATGAACCTGCTTCGCAGTTCGAATGCGTTGGATCAAATCCGCAGGTGCAGTTTGCCAACAGCGGCGGCACGGTCATCCAGATCGATTATTCTGCTACGGGCGTCGAAAAGGGCGGATCGATGCTCTCACTGACCTACACCGCGACCGGAACAGGCCCGATCCCGAATGAGAGCACCTATCGGAATGCATTCTCAAACCTGGCCGATGCGGTCACGCGGCAATCGCTTGGAAATCCTCTGCCTGACCTTTTTAAGACGAAGATCTCCAACCTTTCCAGCTACGCAAAACCCGGAGCCGGCTCCGCGGAAAACTATGACGTCGGCAAAGGTTTTATACAACTTACGCGTGAGGCGACGGACGGAAATACCGATGTAAGCGTGTCGGTCAAGATCTTTCCGGACACTGCGCTCAAGATAGATCAATAACCAAACTGCACAGATCGTTCAAGCCTAACCGTGACACCAGTTGTAGGGTGCCGAAAAACGATCTTGTGCGAATGAAGGCACAGCCGCGAGAACGGCCGTCCGCCCCGCTGGGCATCGCCAACTATGGGATGCCCAATATCGGCACAGTGGATGCGCAGTTGATTTGTCCTGCCCGTGACAGCCTCCAATTCAAGCAGCGTTACATCGGCAAACCGGTGACGAACGTGGTATCGGGATTCTGAGGGTTTTCCGTCGGGGTTCACCGACCAAAGCTTTTCATCCGGATGTCGCCCGATAGGGGCGATGATGGTTCCCTCGTCGTCGGCAACGATCCCTTCGACCAGGGCGAGGTATCTTTTTTCAACCTGCTTCTTCTCAAACTGGATCCCGATCCGCGCGTGAGCACGTGTGTTCTTTGCCGCGACCAGGAGCCCAGACGTATCCTTGTCCAGTCTGTGAATGAGGCCCGGACGAACATAGGCCGCCGCTTCGTCACGGTTCAGATGGTGCGAAAGTGCATTCAGAACGGTCCCCGTTTTTTCCCGGTGCGACGGATGCGACAGCATGCCTGTCGGCTTATTGATGACAACCAGATCGCCGTCCTCATACACTATTTCAAGAGGAATATCTTCGGGTACCATCGAGTTCTGCCGGGCAGGATCGAGGATGATCTCAACATAATCATTCGCCTGCAGGCGGCGGCCGCGATTTTCGATCCGGCCATTCACCTCGCATTTCTCGCCCTTGATCACCTCGCGCAAATAAAGCTTACTTAGCCGGCGAAACCGGTCAAAGAGCATTTCCTCAAGCCGCATTTTGTTCTCGTCTGGGCGGACACCCAACCCGAACCACTGGTCCATACTCCAATTTTAACCTAATTGCTTACATCGCGTCTTTTTCTGAACGCCGGCGGCAATCATATGATGAAGTTCAGGCATTTTCCAGGCTCCGAAATTCCATAGCATCCTACAATATTGTCGCACTCGATCGCGCCAGGCCTCGCTCAGCCGTTCGCGATCATAATGTCATTCAATGCGGAGCAACGCGGTTTCTGGTATTATCGGCATCTGAGGGCTTCGATGACTACAATTTTGTCGGCAAATTGCATTACCGTTCCTCGAGTATAGGCCTCGCATTCTTTCGATCGTCTTGTTTTGCATGGACCATTCCGTCACAACGCTCCGTAAGATAGCCGATTGCCTGGCGCTTGACGCGTCGATCACGATCAATCTTAATGCTGCGGCTGAACGCATTGCTGAAGGGCTCGGATGCCCGAGGTCGTTCGTCCTGGTGTATCGCTCGCACGCCGATCGGCTTGTCGCGTCGGCATCGTTCGGCTTGAGCAGTACTGGTTTTCGTAAACTTGAGGCTGGTGTTGAGGGCGGACTGTTTGCCGACGTCTTTGAGCGAACGACAGGCCCTGAATTTATCCGCGTTGCGGACGAACCGCCCCTTTCGTTCCTGAACAGTGATGAATTGGAAGCCGAGTTGGTGACGGTGCCAATAAAGAGCGGCAAGAAAAAGATCGGCCTGCTATTGGTTCAGCCGAACAACAGCCCGATCGGCAGCGGGGCGATGGAGTTCCTTGAACTTGCGGCTGCGCTTATAGGCCAGGCGCTTCGCGTAGAGGCCGCCGTGCTCGGTGAACGCGAAAGGCTGCGTGAGGAAAATATCCATCTGAAGCAGGAGCTGAAGGAGAAGTATGATTTTTCGCACATAGTCGGAAACTCGAACGCCATCCGAATTGTCTATGACCAGGTAACGCAAGTTGCACGGTCAAACGCGACGGTCCTTTTGCGCGGCGAAAGCGGTACCGGCAAAGAGATGATCGCAAGCGCGATCCATTACAACAGCCTGCGCAGCCGCCGGCCGTTCATAAAATTGAACTGCGCGGCCCTGCCCGATACGCTGATCGAATCCGAACTTTTCGGCCACGAACGCGGAGCATTCACCGGAGCTGACAGGCTCAAGCGCGGCCGATTTGAATTGGCGGACGGCGGGACGCTTTTCCTTGACGAGGTCGGCGATCTGCCGCTGCCGACACAGATCAAGCTATTGCGCGTTTTGCAGGAACGCGAGTTCGAACGCCTCGGCGGTACCGAAACAATAAGATCAAATATCCGATTGGTCACAGCGACGAACAGGAATTTGGAAGAAGCAATTGCGGCGGGCGCGTTTCGCGAAGACCTTTATTACCGACTCAACGTTTTTTCCATTCATCTTCCGCCGCTTAGGAAAAGAAAATCGGACATTCTTTTGCTGGCCGAACATTTTCTGGAAAAATATGAGAGCGAGCACGGGAAGCGGATCAGGCGGATATCGACCCCGGCGATCGACATGCTAATGAGCTACCACTATCCGGGAAACGTTCGTGAACTTGAGAACGCCATCGAACGCGCTGTTCTGGCTTGCGACACAAACGTGATCCATGGCCATCATCTTCCGCCGACACTTCAGACAGCCGAGGTTTCGGGTACCGTAACCAATCTGTCGCTATCGGCCGCCGTTGAGGCGTTTGAACGCGATATGATCCAGGATGCGTTGAAATCGACAAGCGGCAATATCGCAAAGGCCGCCAAGATGCTAGATTCAACTGAGCGGATCCTTGGATACAAGATCAAGAAGTTCGGTATCGTTCCCGCTCGATTTCGCCAATGAACCAGCCGGAACATCGCTTCGAATTTCTCATCCGCGATCTGCCTTCACCCGAATCGGCCCGGCGTTTCTTCGAGCAGTTCGCTGAGCGCAACCCGGCGCAAACAGCGCGTCTCCGGCGGGAAGAAGGCCTGTTTTCTGATGTTCTGACACTGGCTTCCTACAGCCCGCTTTTGGCGGCGACGCTGATACAGAATCCTGAGTATATTGCCTGGCTTTCCGCCAGGCGGCTTGAAACGCCGACGCAGCGAAAAGAAGACCTGCTTGAATCGCTTGCCCGTTTCGCCCTCACCCATTCCTCGCTCGAACCGCATGTAGTGCTTGCAAGATTTCGCCGACGCGAGCTTTTGCGCATTTTCCTGCGCGACATCCGGCGGCTTTCGACGGTGGCCGAGATAACCGAAGAGATCTCGGGCCTCGCGGATACGATCCTGGAATATGCTGTTCGGCTGGCGCGGCAGGAAATGGACAACCGCTACGGCGCGCCGTTCCAGACGGATGAGAAAAGCCGCGGCAAACCAGCGGAGGTCTGCGTCGTTTCGCTGGGTAAGCTTGGGTCCAATGAACTTAACTACTCCTCGGACATTGATCTTCTGTTCATTTATTCTGCTGACGGCACGACGACCGGGACCGGTGCGAACGAGCCTGTGACGAACCGCGAGTATTTCGCAAAATTTGCCGAAGCTGTAATTCGGCTTGTTGGCAAGCAGACGGGCGAAGGGGCGGCATATCGGGTCGATATGCGGCTGCGTCCGCACGGCCGCGTCGGTTCGCTGGCGCTTTCGCTAAAAGAAACCGTGCGCTATTACCGTACTGAGGCACAAAGCTGGGAACAGCAGGTTCTGATCCGCTCACGCGCAAGCGCCGGCGACAAGGGGCTGTTCAGATCCTTTCTGTCGCAAGTCGAAGCGGCCGTCTTCCGCAAGGGCCGTGACAAAAATCAGGCGCTTCGCGAGGTTTATCTTTCAAAAGAGAAGATCGACCGGGAACATCTTGCCGAATCCGCGTTCAATGTAAAGCTCGGCCGCGGCGGTATTCGTGAAATTGAGTTCATCGCTCAGGCCCTGCAGCTTGCTCACGGCGGCGAGGACAAGTGGCTGCGCGTTCCGCATACGCTTATCAGTATTTCTCGCCTGGCGGACCGCGGCCATCTTACCGAAGATGAGCGATCGGGCCTTTCGAACGCCTATGATCTCCTTCGGCGGCTCGAACACATTCTGCAGATGGAACACGGGCTGCAAACCCATTCCCTGCCAACGGACCCGGACAAACTCGAGCTTTTGGCTGCCAAGATGCAATTTGCGGGACGGCCGGAATTTGACGCTGCACTTACGGCGAATACGCGGAACGTCCGCGAAACATTTCTCCGCGTTTTTGGGCAAGCGGGCGAATCCGCGATCTGTCCCGAAGGGCGATCGAGGCCGGACCACCCGCGTCATCCATCGAATGGCCCGGGAGACGCAGAAATGCCGCCGGGCCATTATCTTGCAAATCAGGTCCTTGCCTCGATAGAAAAACAAGATGCCGGCGTCACGCTTGACGAGAATAGCTCTGAGGCGATCCGGCGATTTGCGGCGGTCTCTCCGCAGTTCGCTGAGATGTTAGCCGCCCGGCCCGGGCTTATCGAACGCCTCGACATCGACGCCGAAGATCGGCCGATCAGGAATTATGAAACTGAATTTGCGGATAATGTCGACAGTGCGGCCGATCAGGCAACAATATTGAAGCAGATGCGGTCGCTTTGGTCCGGGTTGATGCTTGAGATCGCGGCGGCGGATGTTTTCGAACGCCTGACGATAGCCGAGGTCCGTGACAGGCAAACTCTGTTGGCCGAAGCCGCGATCAGGACCGCCGTACGGATCGCCGCCGGCAATGGCTCACGTTCGTCTCCGGCCGCTACGCCCGATCCGATCGTTTTTGCTCTTGGCAAACTCGGCAGCGGCACGTTGG
>JADYZI010000169.1 GCA_020853255.1 Acidobacteriota bacterium | reverse complement strand
CAAACGGTTCTCCGCCGAGAATTGTTACGCCGTCATTGTTGACCTGATTTCTGACGATTTCGCTGACTACTGTGGTGATCGAAACAAGAGTGCCATTCCCACGTTCGTGGGTCTGCGGAACGTAGCAACCAGTTATCTACAGTCTGGAGAATCAGGCGTAATTTTTTGTTAATCCTCTACGGGCTTGGAGCAGGCCGAGCCGTAGGCGAGGCTTGCTCCAAAACCCGTAAGAACTCCAGTATAGATCGAATTAGATCTGTTCAACGAGTGTCGCGAGGTCGAAATGATCGAATCGGCAAGCCTGGACTAGAGCTAGCTCTCCGGCTCGGGTTTTATTACGAACGAATAGATCGTGGTGGCAAGAAACAGGCCTGCTCCGACGAAGACTTGGGGCTGACGCATCATATATGTCGCTGCGCCGAAGCCGAGAAGGAATAGGACGTTCGTGATCAACGCCATAGTCCAAATGACGGTATCTCTGCCGCCGTCGCGAAGCATTGCGATGTTCATGAAGCCAGCGAGAACAATCGCGACCCCAGTACCTAGAAACCACGCCGCATCAAAGGACAGCCCGTGATAGTTGACGAACGTAAAACTGCAGTGAAGCAGTCCGAGTGCAACTATCAGTATGCTGGCGAGCGTGTGAGCTGTCTTCATACCGCTACTTAGTATCCTTTGCCAACAGCTTATTTATCTCGGCTGTAAGCTTCGCGCGGTCAAGCTGAGTTTCTTCGGAAATCCCGAGCTGCTCTTGCCAGTAGGTCGGTTTCGGCGGCATGTCGCCCCATTCGGCGTTCTCGTCGTAAAGCAGATAAACATCCCAGGCGTCACCTTCGATCCCGAGCACGGGAGCGTATCCCTGGACCAAAACGCTGTCGCCGTCCCAATAGTGCGAGACGCGCGATTCCTCAAGCGTCTTCGTCGCTCGGCCAACAGTAAATTTTGCGTCACTGGGAAGGATCGGAACCCAGACCGAGTAAACCTTTACATCTTTTCCTGTTAAGTCCGCCAAGACCTGGCGGATTTCGGCTGCGCCGTATAGACACTTTCCTCAAGTAGGCGATAAAAGTGTCACGAGCCGAACCTTGCCCTTATCACGGTTGAAGTCGCGCTTTACGTCCGCGATGTTTGATGAGTATTCGCTGCCTCCTCGGAACTGATAAGCAGCGATCGCTGCAAAGCCGAGAACCAATGCGGCAACAACTCCGATCTTGATGTATGTTCGTCTTGTCATAACACCTCTCAACAGCAACTTGCACCGCTCGTCTTTGGCGGGCACTCCACGGTTCCGTAAGAACAATACACGCAACAGTCACCTTGTAGAGGCCTGAGTAGTTTCCGGCAGTTTGTACATTCGTAGAAGAATACGCAAGCGTTTGTAGGCATTTCTTCAGCCTTTAGAAAACCGCAGCTTGGGCAGGTGATCGTTGACTTCAGCATATCCGGCCAAGCAGCTTCGATTGATGTCCCGACCGAGGCGAACTTCGCGTCTTCGGCGATTTGGGCAGCGTAAACCTCCGGATAGACTGCACGGCCGTTCACCATAACAAGGCTGTGATTCTTTGTCAGGAGAATCGTATTGGTCGGATCGGCCAATATGGACTGTTGAAGCAGCGTGTAAAGAAGTAACGCTTTGTCCGCCTCGTGACCGGTTTTGAAATGGAGAACTTCGTCAGGCATCGCGATGCGATCGCGGCTGCCAAAAATCGAAGCGGTTCCCTTTATGTTATGTACTATCGTCAAAGCATCATCGAGACTCGTAATTCTCGCAGCCAATCGGGCAGTGTTCGGTTCCCGCATGGCGGCACGAACGTAAACCTCCGGCTCACGGACTTTTAGGCTCCTGTAAGCGTAAAGGCCGTATTCGAAGGTCGAACCTGGATACTCGCGTGCGAGATCGTGGATCGCAGCTTGGTAATCTGCGGCCGATTCGTAATCCAGCGGATCGGGGATCGCGTGCGACGGTTCGATGTACCGGATCTGATCGGGGTCTGGATGCTTCAACGGGTTCGAGACGAAATTGCTTATTCGGGAATAAATATTGCTTACCTTATGGTGCGGGATCTGTGAGGTGCGCGAAATGCAATGGCACATGCCGACCGATGGATCATAGAAAAACGTCGTCTCCGGCCCCGAAGCGACGGCCCGGACGAAATCGGATAGCTCCGATTGGTTATTGATCCGCGTGGTGCTGAACCATTTCGTATTGTTCAGCAAATGTCCCTCTTCAACGTCGAGATAGACGAAGATGTGCGCGCGGTTGCCGGTGATCACGACCCTGTCGAGCGGGAAACGACCCCAGACGACTAACGCCGCAGCCCATAGCATTGCCAGTCCCGCGCACTTGCCCGACGCTTTGCCGTGTTCGTTCGTCGGGGCGAACGCGTTCATCACTTCGAGCGTTTCGTTTTTCAGTCTGGGGAAGAAGCCTTCTTCGTAGTACCGTTGCTCCACGATCTGGCCGAACTGCGATTCCGGGTTCTCGCGACGCAGTTGTCGCAGCGTTGCATCGTATTCCCCGCGGATTGTTCGAACAAACGCTTCGCCCAACCTTTGTTCCTCGTCTTCGAAATTGATCAGTCCCCATGGATCGCCGCCGGGCTGATCGTGCAAATTGGTGAAGGTGTAGCGGTGGAAGAATCGTTGGATCTGATTCAGACGATTCTTGGTGCTATAGGGATCTCCATTCTCGTTTGTTGCGCGTTTTTCGTCTCGCCATTTCCACAGAGCCGGCGACATAAGATTGGCGAGAAGGAAGGCAGGGATAAGTTTTCGTGGGTTTGCATCAAGTTCGAGTACGGTGAGGCTCACCGCCTGCGACAGGCTCTCAAGAAACTCGTCAGACTGATCTACATCGTTCATCAATTATTACAGCGATCAGCACACCGTTTAGCTTCGATCGAGTTCCAAACGGCGACTACGATCAACCCGACAAGTCCCGGATAGAGGATCTTCACATTCATACCAGTGTTGAGCGCAAACAAGACCGCTCCCGTCGACAAAAACGCCAAGATAAGCGGAAGTATTTTGCGATGCCCTCGATAGGCTATTGCGCTTCCAACCAGCGCCAGCAGAACAAGCCCTTGCATCACGTAAAGAACATAAGTCTCGTATGGAGCAAGGAACGACAGTCCGAGAATTCCGCCGATAAGACTCAAAAACGGAAAGCAGCAAGGAACGGCCCCACCCGCTATGATCGCGCCTATCGAGCCAACTTTATCGAGAATGTTTGTTGCCATAGATCAGTTTCGACCGCGGGCGATCTCTATTACGACCGGACAAGCTGTGGAATCCGGGTGCTTCTCAAGTTCGGTTTCGCACTCGTCGAGATAACTCTTAAGCTTCGTACGAAACTCCTGCATAGCCTTCAGTTTCCTATCAAGTTCCGCAAGCTTTCCATCCAGCAAGTCATGAACATGCCGGCAATCGCTTGTCTCTCCCGCCGAAAGCAGCGCCGCAATCTCTTCGAGCGAGAAACCGAGCTCTTGTGCCTGTTTGATGAAAAGGACGCGGTCCACAGACTGCGACGTGAACAGGCGGTAGCCCCCGTCGGACCTAGGCGCTTTCGGCAGCAAATCGCGGCGCTCGTAATACCGGATAGTATCGATACTTACGTTGCTGCGTGCGGCCACATCACCGATTCGTAAATAGCCGCCCATAATTCAAGATTGTACACCCTTGACCTAACTCCAGAGTCAAGGCAGCTAAGGGCCTGTAAAAAAGCCCGGCCTTTGTCATGATTCTTTATGGCGTAGTACCGACTTAGCGGCTAATTTCGAGACCGTGTATGCCGCCTATTGCGGCGTTTGCTGACGCTCTCGATTCCATGGGCCGTGGATTGATGGTTTGAAGCCGGATATCTGGGATATTCTCGGCGGCTGCATCTGCATTTATCGGTGTTGGCGTAATTATGTTTGCACCTCGCTCCTAAGCGGGCTGCGTAAAGGCGATAAAATATCCGTTTGGATCCTGAACACCAAACTCCTTCATCCCGTAATCCATTGTCTCAGGACCCCAGGCGAATTCGACGATGCCGCGGAGTTCTTCGACGAGAGCATCTACATCGCCAAAAACATAGAATGTACCGCTGCAAATGGGCTCGGTAGGGGTTCCGTGTGGCGGATCGGTATAGAACTGAATAACAACGTTTCCGCGATGAACCTCCGCCCATCCGGCTGCGGCCTCGTTTCCGTCGTGACCCGAAACCACGAAACCCAGTTTTCGATAGAAAGACAAGGTTTCCGCCATGTCACGGACCAGCAAAGAGGGTACAATTCGTTGCAACTCGCTCATATATCCCACGGCTAAGCTATAAAGATCAAAAGCACCCCGCACGGATCCCAAACGTGGAAGATCTTAGTGTCGCCGCCGACCATTTCGATCGCTTTGTCGTAGCGGGCGTGCCCGAAATCACCCTTGTCGATCACATCCTTGGCGTGAGCGTGCCAAGCTTCAATATCGTCAACGTCGAACTTCATCATGAAGTTTTCCGCCCAGTCCTTATTGTAATAATTCTGGAGCCGGAACTTCGCTCCGCCCAGCGAACAATCCATCGTTCCGCCCCATCCTTCGGTTAAGGTGAACCCGAGCGCTGTGTAGAATCGCTTTGATACTTCGAAGTTCTCGGACGGCACGTAAACGACAAGTTCTTTGATGGTTAATGACACGAGATCCCTCCAACGACGATCCACTCAGTATGTCTTATCCAGTATTATTACCACTACATGACCGGAATGTTAGATCCAAACGCGAATTCAATCACAGTATAGGACCGTACGGCCTGTTCGGCGAGTCTCGGCGAGATCGATCACGCGTTGATTGCCGCTTCCCGTCCATGCTGCTGCACCGTCTGCCATTGTCTCAACGTAAGGACCATCGATCAGCATATCGATATCAGCGAGAACATTGGCTATTGCAGGCTGCTTTATCGCTTGCTTCACGAGCGTTTCGAACGTATAGCCGCTGTAACAAAGAATGTGCTCACAACCGGCTTGGCGAAGCTCTTTTACTAGTGCTAACAGGCTTTCAGGTTGTGCAAAGGGTTCCCCACCGAGAATGCTGACCCCGTCGCGCTCGAAGGACGGGTCAAGCAACTTTTCAGCGAGAGTCTTTACTGAAACCAGAGCTCCGCCTTCAGGACTATGTAGATGCGGTACCCAACATCCTTTGCAAGCCAATGGACAGAACTGAAAGAGTACCGAGCTCCGCCGGCCAGGCCCTTCGACAAGTGAGTCGTGATAGTAACCGGCGATTCGAACTCGAGTTCCGGAGGCCTGGCTTTCTCGTGTGATCGGAACCGGAAGCAAGTTGATCGGACGAGCACATCCGCATTCCTTGCCTTCGCCTGCAATCGCAGTAACTTTATCCACCACTTCGGCAGATAGCTGTGAGTGTTCCAGGAACATGACCCCATTTGTCGTATCGATCAGCATTGTCAGTTCGCTCATTCCGCCCCCTTATTCATCTTCTTCCCACCGCTCTTGTTTTCGTTCAGATATGCGATGTTGCGGTCGATGCCACCGATCGCTGTGGTCAACTCTCGATATGCTTCATCATTTCTCGCCGAGGGTAGTTTTTCATTCGCGAGTCCCCGCAACTCGATAAGATTCGCTCGCTGTCGTTCGAGCAGTGGCAGGCTCTGCTTATCGGGGATGAGATTTGGACAGCTCTGACACGACAAGCGTGTTTCGCATGGATGAAAGGCAGTAAGTCCGCACCAGCCTAAGCCGAGATCAACGAACAGGGATTCCCGCCATTCAACCTGTGCGTCAAGATGGGCTTCGGGGGAGAGCAGCACCCTGATCTGCGCCGTCGCACGGTGCTCCTCATCTATCTGTGCAAAAGCTGTCTCAAACTCCTGTCGAAGCAAAGGCGGCATCACCGCCGCATATCGCATCGTCATAGTAAGGTTTTTGTGACCGAGCATCCGACTGATCGACTCGATCCGCATCCCGCGTCGCCGCCACAGTGTCGCGAGCGTGTGGCGGAACCAATGACTCGTATAGCGCTGATCAGTTTTTGCGAGTTCGCACAACTTCGTGATGCACGCATTCAGCATATGCTGAGTGAATGGCACCCCACGCCACGTAAAGAGATAGTCGGTTGACTTGTTAGTGCGTTCGTCGATAAAAGAGGGCTGTTGGCCGCGTACTTTCATCCAGATGTCGATCGCGGCGACCACCTGCGGACGAACCGGAATCATTCGATCATTGTGCAGTTTGCCGACGGGAATCCGGAGCCAATGTGTCTGCTCACCCGTTTGCGGGTCGGTTGCTGCGAGCAGGCATCCCGTATCAAGGCGACAGAGTTCACCAGCTCGTAACCCTGACTCGAAGAGCACAGCCAAGACAGCCTGTACCCGCTCGAATGGTGGGGGAAACCGTGCGGCAGTCACTTGTTCAAAAGTGAGATTCTCCAGCACGGTGCCCAGTCTGTGCCAGTCCTTGTCGGGGATCGTGCGCGGCAGTTGTTGATCGATTCGCATCGTATCACCGCGGATCCAGAGTTTTCTGCGCGGACGTTCCAGGTAGTCGAGGATATCGATCTGTTCGCAAAAGCTCCGGACGCAAGATAGTGCACGAAGCTGATTCGATTTGGCGAGTGGCTGCCCGAAGTTGACAGTATGGAACTCATGGCCGGCGTTGGTGTAGTCTCCACAGAGCATGTTTTTCACCGCTCGCTTATACGCTTCGATATGCGTACGTCGCAGATCCGCGATCGACCGTACCGATGGATCATATTCACCCAGCCAGTCACCGAAGCGACGCAAGCAGATGCGATATATTTGGACCGTTCCGGCGGCACGCACCGTCTGAAAGTCGGAAAGGAACCGAGTGAATGTCTCTTGGATCCGCGGGGCGGTTCTGCCCCACGTAAAGTACGGCAAGGGATCAGCTGAGAACCCAGGAGCCGGGGTTTCCTTCAAATAGCCCATTGACCGCAAGACTTTCTGAATACGAATGACACTCGCATTTGCGACTCGTTTTGATCTTGTAGTGAGATTACGCCAGTTCTCAATATCTGGGTCTGTCATCTCGCTAATATCGGTTTTTTTAGCGAGTACGAGCATTCCTAACAGGGCGCCTATAACGCACTTATGAAGCGTCGATTTATCTTTGTAGCCAACATTCAGTGCGGCGGCCATGAAGCGTTCGCTGATCTTTCGTGCCCGATCTTTACCGAGCCATTTCTCGGCGAGCACACGGTGATAGGTCCGATGGATCTCTTCGCTGTACGGAATGATTCCAAGGAAGAAAAGCGTTGCGGTGACGAGGTTCCACTTAGTTTCTTTATTCTCGTGCCAGATCTTCGTGCGATCCTTTTCCCGCTCAAGCATGTCGCTTTTCCAAGCTCGAAGCCGTTCCCACTGGAATGCCCAGTAGGTACAGTCGAACTCTAGCATTAGCTCGCCGCAAAAGCGCAGCGTGTAGTTTAAAGCCTGACGATGATCACGCGTCTGGCTATCGCGCACGCAATATTGCGAGAAGGCCTTTTGGAAAGGATCGAACAACTCCGCCAGCTGCTCTTTTTCCTTAGCGTTCCAACGCTTTGTGGCAAGGATTTGTCGTTCTTTATCAGTAAGGGTCAGGCGGCGTACGGTGTTTAACTCTAGCCTATTTGCACTGATCTGGGTACTCATTTCGTTCCCCCGTTATCGGCATCGTCCGCGGTCTTACCTTTTGAAGTCTCGGCCATCGCCTGACGGTACTCACGTTGAAGGCGACCATCTCGGACTTCGTTATAGATCAGCGTCGTTTCTATATGTCGATGACCAAGCTGTCTCTGCAAAGCGTCCATCGGCATTCCGGCTTCGGCCAGATTCGTAGCACAGGTATGACGAAATGCATGAGCGTGAACGCGAGGCACGCCGGCGCGTTTGCGGGCCTCTTCGCAAACATAGACCCAGGCCCGGTATCGAAATGGCTGACCAAAGTTCCGTCGTCCGAGACAGACAAATACATATTGGTGAGTCACAGAGGTTGGGCGTTCTAACCTGATGTAGTTCGAGAGGGCGGTGAGAGCTTCGTCGCTTAGAGGAATAATACGAGAGTTACGACTTTTGGTAGCGTGAACCGTCACACGCCTTCCCGCCCAGTGAATATCTGGAATCTGTAGCGAAAGGGCTTCGCCGATGCGGACGCCACCGTCTTTCAGCAGCCAGACGATCGCACGGTCGCGATGCTTTGTAGCGGTCAAATGCGAGATAAAGCGATCGATCTCGTCGGGCGAGAGAGTCTGCGGGAGGGTGCGATCGCAACGAAGGAGTGCAGATTGGCCCGAAACGATCCCGGCAGCAGTACGCAAGGTTCCACCACCCGGAACAGGGTTGCGATGAACACCCGTTTGTTCGGGCTCCAACATAAGAAACTCGTACCACTGCCGTAGTGCGGCGAGCCGCCGCACGAGCGTGCGAGCCCCAACTGTCGCTCCGCGACATGTTGGGCGCTCACGCTCGGCACGGACGAATTCGATAATGTCTGAAGGGCGAGCGGCTAGAGCATCAATCCGGGTGCAGGCGCAGAAGGCCAACCACCTCATAAGATCCTGCCGGTATGCCTTTACCGTGTTGAATGGTCGTACAGTCGACAGATCTGCGATGAAACGCTCAAACCAAAATGAAGTACCAGAAGTATGCTGTTCGTTGTTGGTGTCTTTCATGGGCAAAATCATACTTCGCCCCTTCAAGACTGTAGATAAAGCCGGGACACCGAATTGAACAGCCTGCGACCTGGGCTACACTTCGCCTACCAGGTCCATCGACAACGGAGTTGTGGTAAAGCCGGTAAAGCCAAATCGAGTGCTTGTCTGCTTCGGTCGTCCGATCAGGTGACGCACATTGACTTTGCAAGATCGGCAGGTTTCGTTGTGGGCGTTCCGACGGTTTTGCACAGTTTAGGTTCACACGGCTCCCTAGATCATGGGCAAGGTCATCAACTTTCTCTGCCGGAGCTTGAGAGATCTCAACCGTAACGCGGCCAACATCAGGCTCCAGCACGAAAACCATCTCGTTAATCATTTGTACCCACTCGCCGTTTTGATCGAGGTTTTATACGAAAGTCCGCTGTCTGCCGGTCGATTGTGGGAGCACCGAGTACCTGTTTTAGCTGGCGCGCTGTTGGCTCGCAAGCCGGTCCCTGGATACCGTTGATCTGCGTAT
>JADYZI010000168.1 GCA_020853255.1 Acidobacteriota bacterium | reverse complement strand
AGAGGCTGATGACAACCTGCTTCCCCTGATACAAACTGAAGTTCGTGACGGCGTTCTGCATATCGAGAGTGAGGGCCGCATCTCGACCGATAACGGTTTGAAGGTCAGGATATCCGCACCGGATATAGCGAGTATTGACGCTTCAGGTGTATCGAAGGTAACGGTCGTGGATATTGATAACGATTATCTTCGTGTTTGTACCAGCGGTGCGACGAAGGCGGCCGTCACCGGTTCAACGGCAAAACTCTCTGTCGAAGTTAGCGGAGCAAGTGCGGTCGATGCCGAGAAACTGCGGGCACATAATGCCGACGTCGAGGCGAGCGGAGCCAGCAGCGTATCCGTCTTTGCTACCGGTGAACTTCGTACCGATGCAAGCGGTGCCAGCAAGATCGTTTACGGCGGAACCCCAACGAATGTTGAAAAGAGTTCGTCCGGGGCAAGTACGATCCGGGAAAAGTAGCACGTTATGACTTCGAGATCCGAGAACGCGGATCAAGCGGAATTGAGCCGATTTTTACGGATCTATCCGTTTTGATCCGCTCGATTCGCGTTCAAATTGCTTCTATTCTGGAGTAGGTTAAAGTTGTCAGACACCCTTCTTTTGCTTTAGGTCTCGACGGAACGCGTACGGATCCCTGCGATACTGCCTTCCGCATCACGGCCGAGAACAAAGATGTCCACCTGAACGCGTCCAATGCGATACGTGGCCGGCCCATCAAGCTGATCAAGCACAATAGCCCTCAATTTTGAAAATCGTCCGGCGTTGAACCGTTCCTCTTCGTTTTGCCACGTCTTTTCCGATGTCAGTCGGTCAAAAAAAGCTGCAGTTGGCCTTTTCTCGACTGGGCCATGTGATCGAACCGCATTCTTTATGAATTCTTCGACCGTCACATCATTAGGTGTCGCGGATAGGACCGGAACGATCGGACTGTCGGTTTCGCTTACGTAAACCAGTCCGCGACAAGCGTCATCAAGCGCCTGCCGGAGGCCTTTACCAACCAAATTCTTTTTTCTCGCGCTCACAAAAAATTCTTAAGATGTGCCCCTATTTTGAGATCTTTTGGGCCCAAATATCAAGTTTAACAAGCCATGATCCGGCCTCAAATTATTGTACTTTAAGCCCTTTAACCGGATAACGATCGGCCGCACATTTTCTGTGGAATTCTCCTTGCGCTCCCTGGTTCCTTGTGTTAGTCTGATACCCGTTTCAATAAAGTTGGTTTCTTGTAAACCATTGTAAATAAAAGAGTTAATATTTTACTTTAGGTTTTTCAGTGTATTTCCACATACCTGTGGAAATCTCTGTGGAAAACTAGCGGTAGATTTGTATCGACCCGCGGAAAGGCAGCAAAAATGAGTGTTTTGCTGATTCGCTTTGATCCGCAAAAAGGCATATCCTTTCAGTAGCTATTCGCAGGTCATACTTCAGGAGCTTTGGTGGAAACATCAATCAAAAAAACCGACCTCTGGAACGATGTGATCGCTGTCGTTGAAAGGAGCCTTAATAAACAGATCGTTGATTCGTGGTTCCGCCCGGTACAGCTTGAGGAACACAACGCTGGCGAAAAGATAGTAACCCTTCGGGCCGGCGAGGTCACAAAAGACTGGGTTGCACTTTATTACACCGATCTGTTGGTCAGGACGCTTGAAGAGCTTGGCTATCCTGACCATACGATCGAGTGGACGATCGATGAGACGGCGACCGAGGAGAATCTTTTTAGCGACGACGCTGAGGATTACAATTATCGGACTCTACCGGCGCCCCATTCGGTAAACGAGACAGCGCGTTCGACACCCGGCCATTCAGGCCAGGCACAGAGGACTGACACGGAACCCGTATTTGAAAATACGCTCAATCCAAAGTACACGTTCGACAAGTTTGTTGTCGGCTCATCAAACCAATTTGCCCACGCGGCGTCGCTCAGCGTCGCGGACACGCCCGGCAAGACCTACAATCCGCTTTTTATCTACGGCGGCGTCGGCCTTGGAAAAACCCACCTTATGCATGCGATCGGCCACGCTATCAGGCAGCGTGACCGACATATGCGTGTATCGTACGTGACGAGCGAAAAGTTCATGAATGAGCTGATCAACGCTATCCGCTACGATTCGACCGAGAGTTTTCGCGAAAAATACCGCTCGATCGATGTTCTGCTGATGGACGACGTTCAATTTCTCGCCGGCAAGGAACGTACTCAGGAAGAGTTCTTCCATACATTTAACGCACTTCATAACGATCAGAAGCAGATAGTTATCTCAAGCGATTGCCCCCCGCGCGAAATTCCGACGCTGCAGGAACGTCTTCATTCGCGTTTTGAATGGGGATTGATAGCAGATATTGAGCCGCCTGACCTTGAGACAAAGGTCGCGATCCTCAAGCGAAAGGCCGACCTTGACGGGATCGAACTGCCGGACGATATTGCCATCTACATCGCAAACAGGATCCGCAGCAATGTTCGCGAACTTGAGGGATCGCTTGTTCGCCTTGTTGCCATCGCCAGTTTGCGCGGCGTTCCGATATCAAAAATGCTTGCCCAGGACGCGATGAAGAATGTCATCGACAGCGAGCGTCCTGAAGGCCTCACGATGGAGCGTATTGCCCGGACCGTTGCGTCGCATTACAAACTGACGGTCGATGAACTTAAATCAAAGAGCAATTCGCGTGCGATAGCCGTGCCGCGGCAAGTGGCAATGTATCTGTGCAAACGGCTGACCAAACACAGCTACCCGGAGATCGGCCGCGAGTTCGGCGGCAAGCATCACACGACCGTTATGCACAGTTTTGAGAAGATAGAAGGCCTTGTGATCGAGAGCCGTGATTTCCACAAGATGGTAAGTGAGCTAATCGATAGTCTTTGCAGCTAGTTAAAGGTGTTTGTACGATATATGGCCGCTTTTGTTTTCCACAGAGCAAGTGTCGTAGTTAATTGTATAAGTCTTTTATTTTCTGCAATTTACCAAAAAGAAATGCACATTTCCACCGATGGTGATCACGAAAACGTTGTGGAATTCTGCCAATTATCTTCGAATGGCAGTTTATCCGCAGGTAAGCAGGCTTTTCCACAAGTTTTCCACAATCGCTGTGGACGGAAAAACGACGATTTCATAAGGCTTTTGACGTTTTTTCACATATCCACAGGCCCTATTACTACTGCTAGATATATCTTATTTAAGTTTTAGTTTAGGTAAAGAAAACGCGATGGTGGAAACAGAAAATTTGTAAGGCTGACCAGATCAGGAGTTACTAGCAATGGAATTTGTAATTAAGCAGTCTGCGTTAAAAGAAGTTCTTGGATTTGTCCAGGGTGTTGTTGAGCGGAAAAGTACGATCCCGGTACTTTCTAACATTTTGATCGAGAGCCTTGGTGAGAATTCGATACGGATCGTTGGAACGGATCTGGATGTCACCGTGCGATGCGATGCTGAGGCCGATGTAAAGAAGCCGGGAGCAATGTGTGTTCAGGCACGAAAGCTTTTCGATCTGGCACGGGCATTGAACGGTGACACTGCAGCCTTTAAGAAGCTCGAAAATGAATGGGTCAGTGTTACTGCGGGCCGAGGCAAGTTTCGGTTGGCCGGCGTTAACCGTGAGCAGTTCCCTGAGATACCGATTTTCAAATCGGCCCCGCTGAAGCTGCCGGCCGAGATATTCAACTATTTCATCCGGCACACGGCATTCGCTATCACGAACGAGCAATCGCGCTTCACACTATCGGGTGCCAAGTTCATCCTTGCGGACGGAAAGGCCCGAATGGTCACGACCGATGGGCATCGCCTAGCCTACATCGAACGAGCGACGGATTCGCCTGCTGATGCAAAAATGGACGCATTGATCCCGAAAAAGGCATTGCTTGAGTTGGTCAAGATATCAGGCGAATCGGGCGAGGACGTCTCGTTCGGTGAGGACCAGAACCATATCTATTTTGAACTTGACGGCCGATTGTTAATAAGCCGAAAGCTCTCCGGCAATTTTCCGAACTATGAGATGGTGATGCCAAAGGACAATGACAGAGTGGCGACCTTTGACCTCGAAGATATGAAGGGTGCCGTTCGCCGCGTTTCGCTAATGGCTGATGAGCGTAACCGATCGATCCGGCTCACGGTCCGCGAAGGCGAGATCGAACTTTCCGCCCAATCCAGCGAAGAAGGCGAAGGGAACGAGGTTGTCCCGGCCGAATACACGGGCGAAGAGACCACTCTAGGCTTTAACTGGCAGTATCTGCAGGAGTATCTGAATGTCATCTCGGCCGTTCAAACCGGCGATTCCGAGGCCGCTTCAACTTCAACTGAGAATGACGGCGACAAGGTACGCGTAAAAGAATCGGCCAGCCCAACCCGTATCTCATTCGAATTCAAAGACGCAAACGCCGGAACCCAGCTCCGCATAGCCGGAGATTCGCCTTACGATTACCGGTATGTAGTCATGCCGCTGCGAGTCTGATGTTGCCGGAAATATTTAATAAAGCGGTGAAGTAGAACTCGATCAGAAAGCAATGGAAAGTATTTTTGGCGGCAATGATCCTAACGTCAACACGGATACTGGCGAAAAAGAACCGAGCAGTGAAACGTTGGCTCTACTGAAAGCAGGTGCGAATTGGTTCTATTGGATCGCTGGCCTGTCCCTAGTGAATTCGGCGATCTTCGCATTTGGCGGCCAGTCGAGCTTTATCGCCGGTCTAGCCGTAACTCAGATCATTGATGCATTTGCTGATGGAATGTCTGGAGGTAATTCGTTATCGGCTGTCAAGATCATTGCACTAGTAATGGACTTCATCGTTTTCATCCTATTTGCGTTGATCGGTTATTATGCGAACAAAGCAATAAATGCCGTTTTTATAGGTGGAATGGTTCTCTATATTATAGACGGTCTGGTCTGGCTCCTTCTTGATTCCTTTCTTGCGTTTGGCTTCCACATATTCGCGTTAATAATGATCTTCCGAGGATTTTTGGCGAGCCGAGAGATAGGAAGGGTCCGCGACCACAACCGCTTGGTGCGGAATAGTCAAGGGACCGAATAACAGTAAGTGAATCCTCTAACCCTGTGTTGGCTCCAAGTCCACAGCGATCGTTCTCCACTTGCCCTGTAGAAACCGGGCAACGCTCAGGACACATCGGGTTATGTGACCTGCGAGTATCGCGAGCCAGATATCAAGCGGATCGAGCGTGCCGAAGGTCTTTATCGAAAAGCATATCCCAAGCGGAATGAAGACCTGAGAGATTATCGAGATATAAAGCGGGCTTTTTGTGTCGCCCGTTCCCTGCAATCCGCCGGTATAAACAAGAGCGACCGCGATAAAAAAGCCGGAAACGCTCAGAACGCGAAGCAGTTGGACGCCGATCTCAACAACAGCAGGCTCGGTCATGCCAAATACGGCAAGAAGCTGCTGCGGCATAAAAAAGAAGAATAGTCCAACAAAAAGTGCCCCGGCGACGCCGAATCCGGCTGCGATCCTGACACCCAAAAAAGTTCGATCCGGATGTCCGGCTCCCATGTTTTGGCCGGCCACGGCACCGGATGCTCCCATAAGGGCATTTGACGACCACGTTACAAGAAGAAACAGTTGTCCGTAACAGACGGCGTAGACCGCCTGGGTCGCTTCACCCTGTGCGAGCGATCCCATAAACCAATACATAAGCACGCCGCCGACATTCATAGCAACGCCCTGTATTCCCGCCGGCAGCCCGAACTTGAATAGTTTCCTTATTACTTTCCAGTCAGGTGCATAGCCGGTCTTAGGAAATGCGACCACCCACGTGCCGCTGTAAAGCCGGTAAAGCGAATAAACACCAATGACACCGGATGCGATGCACGTTCCCATTGCCGCTCCGGCCGTACCAAAGGACGGGATCGGCCCAAGCCCGCGAATGAACACGATGTTCAGCAGCAGATTAAGCACCGTCATTACAATGCCAAGCACCATCGGCGTTTTGGCGTCGCCGGCCGAGCGCAGCGAACCGCTCACCATGAAATAGATGAGCAGGCCCAAGCTGCAGGTGAACATTATCCTCAGAAAAGGCAACGCTTCTGCCTGAACATCGGGAGCCGCGTTGACCAGCGAAAGCAAAAATGGCGAGGCGAAATATCCGACAGGAGCCAAAATGAACAGTGAAATAAAGATCGCGGTCAAAAATCCCTGATATACGCTTCGGTTCACCTTTTCATGATCGCCGGCGCCGGTAAACCGTGCGACAAGTACGCTCATTCCGATAAAGATCGATCCTATGAACGTTATGACTAGAAGAAATATTTGAAAGGAGGCACCGATCGCTGCATTGGCCTGAAAGCCGATAAGGTTTCCGACCATTATCTGATCGACCCAGCCTTGCAGGCCGCTTACAAGATTCGTCAAAACGGCCGGCCACGCTATCTTCCAAACGGCGCCCGAAAGCGGCCCCTCGGTTATCGAGCGGTCGAAACTTATTTTTTTCTGCGGTGCGGCGGGGAGAGTATCTTCAACATCCATCGCCGCCGCCGCGGCCTGTGCATCGTTTGGCATTAAAATTCGAACTGATCAAAGGTCAACCAGGACCTTGAATCCGCCGTAAACCATGCGTTTGTAATCGAACGGCGGTTTTTTATCCTTTGGCATCAAGGCCGCTATCGCAGGATCGGCCATTACTTTCTTCATGACCGAGTTTCGGTGCGATTCGGATTTGAACTCAACAGCCGCGTAAACAATGGTCTCGCCAGGCTTTAACTTAATGACTTTCGTGAACGGCGTTCCGCCCTGAGAATTTAGGTCTGATGCAAGGTATTCGCGATACTTTAGAGCACCGTTCTTTATAAAAAGTTTACCGGCCGCCGCGGCCAATTTCTTATACTCCTAAACATTTTCTTCCAATATCGGAAGCAGGTAAACATCTGCATATTTCGACATTATGAAATTAACTCCTTACCAAAGTCATATTATCGCTATTCGGCTCATTTTGCTTTAAACAGCGGCGCGAAACTCTCGCGGTAATAGTAAGCCAGGAAGATATCCGCCAAAACAAGGAAAGATGCAACCGGTAAACCCGTATTATCAAGGAATAGATGCACCATAAAAATATTGACGATTATCGGCGATAGTATGACCAGGGCGAGCGGAACAAACCGGCCGATGACCAACAAAAAGCCGCAAGTCAATTCGGTCACCTTCAGCAATATAAAGAAATAGCCTGTTGCCGCGAGGCCTTCGTTAAACGCCTTGATCGGACCCTCCAACACCGGCATCTCCATAAAGCCGAGAATAAGAGCAAAATAAGAGATGGATGCGAAAAGGAAAATTAGGCCCAAAAGCGTACGGACGACTATCATTGCGATTTTCATTTTGCTTGCTCCTTAGCTCGGTTGATCCGTCTTTGCTGAAACATAAGAATTCAGCCGCTCCAGACATTGTGTCCACCCGCCGTTGTGGTCATCACGGTCGGCGGTCGTGTCGAACAGCGTCTGATTCAGGGTGAATTTGGTTTTCCCGCCTGCGTCGGCAAAAGTCAGCTTTACTATTGTGCTGTTCCAGATGCTTCCGTTGGCGTCCACGCGGTTCCAGGTGAACGAAAGGCGTTTGGGTCGTTCTATTTCCCTATATTCGCCCCAAACCCAATGGTCTTCGCCCGCGGGTGAACGCATGCAAAACCTGCAACGGCCGCCAACGCGAAAATCCAGTTCGCAAAACGGCAGCGTAAAATTGTTCGGTCCCCACCATTTTGTAAGGTGTTCCGGCTTCGTCCACGCCTCAAAAACGATCTCTGGCGGAGCGTCGAACAGGCGGTCGATGATAAGCGTTCGTTCTGCTGTCGCGGCGGTGCTATTCAATACAAAAACTCCCTGATCAGCTCGCGTTGTCCCGAAGACCGTATCCTGAGAATTTACGGCAAGATCACAGGATCAGCTATCGGGGAACATAGTTCTTGCTAATCGCTTGAACGGAGCGGAACCAATTGGCGCAGCCGGGAATCGCGAAAATAAAGCCCAAGCCAGAGCATAATTCCCAGATAAACGCCAAAAAGTGTATGCGTAAACAGCGGATTGCCGATGCGGACATGAGTCGCGACCGTGCCGCCGAGATAGCTGGTCAGAAGGATCGCCCCAAGGACGGCAGTTTGCGGGATCAGATAAATGATCGTACAAACAAGAAGCAAGATGCCAAGCGGAACGATCACGCTCTCTTGATAGCCAAGCTCTACCGTTCCTGTGATAACAGCCTGCGGTTTTACCAATTTTCCGATCGCGTCAAGCAATAAAAAGATGGCCGGAAGGGCCGAAAGGATGTATCCGGCCCAGCGTTTGCCTTTACCGGTATTTTGAATTGCATCCGTCATTTTGAGCCTCCGCCGTTCGGATCAAATACGATCATCCACTGAGCGCCGAATTTGTCGGCGAAACAGCCAAAATAACCCCACGACATATCGGTCATCGGCATTTCCGCCTTACCGCCGTCGGACAATGAGCCAAACAGCCGGTCGGCTTCTTCGCGGCTCTCCGGGCTGATGCAGACGTAGAAATTATTGCCGAATGTGAGCTTTTGTCCGAAAGATTCAAGTGAATCCGTGCCCATTAGAATGTTGCCTTCGCCAACGGGAAGGGCGATGTGCGCGATCTTGGTCTTTTCGGCCTCCGCTATCTCGCCGCAGCCTTCCATTTCGCCGAAACGCATAACAGCTAAGAACTCACCGCCAAAAACAGATTTGTAAAAATTGAACGCCTCCTCGGTGTTGCCGGGAAAGTTAAGATAAGGGTTGAATTGTGACATTGGTTTTTATCCTTCGAAAGTTTTTCAATTCTATAGTTATTCAAATGGAAAGAGCGTTGGTTGTTCGTGCAAATTCGATTGCAGAAGCCCGCGCGTGAGCAAGGGCTTAACGCGGGCGTTGGAGGTCAAGCCCTTGCTCACGCGCGGGCTTCCGCAAACTTAGACCGCAAATATTAAAGATCGTTTCCAAGGAGCACGTTGTTCAACCTGCATTCTTAAGACTTAAATAATGCTCACGCTGTTCCCTTTCTAGCTTTTCGATCGAGTATCTTAGCAGAATTCGAGGCATAGTTGCGGCATGTTTGTCGAGAAAGGCAAGGAGCCGGTTTCTGTCAACATCACCCGCCGCCCGCAGCATCCAGCCGGTACCTTTGTTCACAAGATCTTCCCTGTCGTTTACAAGTATTTCGGCGATCTGAAATGTGTCGTCAACTTGCTTTTGTTTGAGGATAAAATGAGCCGTGGCGACAATTGCCGACCGGCGTTCCCACATATTTTTTGACCGGGCTAGTTTGTTTAGAACGTCCCGCGGTTTGTCGGCAAGATATTTTCCGACGACATAATACGCCGCAAGATCGACCAGGTCCCAATTGTTTATCCGGTCATGCCGCCGAAGATATAGATCTGCAAGCTCTTTCAACCTTTCATCCGAACACTTTTTGCCTTTCGCGCACTGGCCCATGATGCTCAGCGCGCCGACACGCACTTCGTGGATCGGGCTCTCCATCAGCTTTTCGATCTCATTAACGGGCATATCAGTGCGCTGTTTTGCCAAATTAAAAATGCTGCCCATCCGAACACCGATGAAATAGTCGTCGGAATTCTGATCATCCGCGACGAACTTGAAATACCGCTGATGCTTTTTTAACTCTTCATCCGACCGAAGCGCGAGTAGTTCTTTTGAAAATTGTTCCGCGGTCAACTTGCTTTTCATCCGGCTGCGTCCTTCAAAGCCTGAATATCGATCTTCCGCATCTTCAGCATTGCGTTCATTACGCGGCCGGCCTTTTCACGGTCGGGATCGGAAAGCAGTTCACTGAGGACCGGCGGAATGATCTGCCACGAAACGCCGAACTGATCTTTCAACCAACCGCACGGCTGTTTTTCACCGCCTTCGGAAAGCTTTTCGTAGTAATAGTCGATCTCATCCTGAGAATCACAACTTACAAATTGCGAGACGCCCGAAGTGAACGAAAAATGCGACCCGCCGTTGAAGGCGTTGAACCGTTGGCCTTCGAGTTCGAAGGTTCCGCCCATAACCGTTCCGCCGGGACCGGGCATTGTGCTGATGATCTTCGAGTTTCTGAACACCGAGACGTAAAAGTTCATCGCCTCTCCGGCGCCTTCGCTGAACATAAAGAACGTTGTTATCTTTTGCGGTGCTGCACTTTTTTCTGCTGCTGTCATGGCTTTCTCCTCTAGTTTGTCGTTGCATCTGATCGAGAATTTGCAAGGATCTCGTCCAGTTTTTCATAACCGTCGTTGACACCGCGCTCCATGCCGGACGCGATCATCCCGTCGCGGTCGGCAACCGAACGAAAAACCGATTGATGGACCAACTTGCTGCGGCCGTCAGGAAGTTCCTCAAACTGTGTGATACCGAGAATGACATGTCCCCGTTCCGGCAGCCCATCAAACTCGAACGTTCCAATGATCCGTTCGGGCTCAAGTACCTCATGATTAACGCCGAAAAATGCATACTTGTGACCGCCGCGTTGGTGTGTGAAATGATACGACCCGCCGTCACGGCAGTCCCATTTCTCGATCGTCATTGTCAGATCGCGCGGGCCGACCCATTTAACATAAATTTCCGGGTCCGTGTGCGCTTTGAAAATAAGTTCCCGCGGCGCCTCAAATTCACGAATTATGTAAAGCTCTTGTTTGCCGGGTTCGGCAATGATCTCAGTTTTGTTTGCCACTTTAGTTGCTCCTCTTTTTTGTGTTAGGTACCCGCGATCATTTACGGTTCTTTTGTTGTTTCCCTGCCTTTTTCGATTCCGCTTGAAGAACTTTCAGATATTCATCCAACCGTTCGAAGCTCTCGTCCCAGAATTTTCTATATTTTTCCATCCAATCCGTCGCTTCTTTCAACGGTTCCGGATTGAGATAGCACGGCCTCCATTGGGCCGTTCGGCCGCGGCGGATAAGCTTTGCTTTTTCGAGTACTTTAAGATGCTTCGAAACCGCGGGCAGCGTCATCTTGAACGGCTTTGCCAGGTCCTGAACGGATGCGTCACCATGTGAAAGGCGGGCCAGTATCGCCCGCCGTGTCGGGTCGGCCAGTGCCGCAAACGTTGAGCTTAAACTATCAGTTTGACCTTGCATTTAACTATCCTGTTAATTAACTATATGGTAAAATACTTTATACACATGACCGTGTCAAGTAAATTTTGCAACACGGGCCAGATGAAGATCCGGCCCGTGTGGCAGCTGCCATTATGCATTTGCCGTTTTGCGGCCCTCGCCTACCGGCTTGAGCCTTGAACGCCATCTCCTTTGCGTTCGATCTTGAAACTGCCTGTGCCATCTTTAAACTCCTTATGTTTATGATTGCGAGATTTCGTACTGGTTCGATACAACATCAACCGTATGAGACCCGCGTATTGTGACGCGGAGTGATACGAAACCCTTGGAATCTTTTTTCGACGCAAGTGCTGTTCCTTTGCCCGCCGCATCCGCAATTCGACCATTTCCGCGAAATAATGTTTTAATTTACCTATGGAAAATGCCGGGCATCTAATAAACGGCCCTTCCAGCGGGTTCAATAAGGCCTTGCCGTACGCGGCCTGGGCGCTTGCACTTTTATCGGCCGCCGGAAGCCTGTTTTTTAGTGAGGTGATGGACCTTCCGCCCTGTGTTCTCTGCTGGTATCAACGGATCGCAATGTATCCGCTGGTGCTGATCATCGGAATCGGAATAGCGGTTGATGATGCAAAATGGAAGCTGTACGCACTGCCGCTGGCGCTGATCGGACTTGCCATCTCGGTGTATCATAATCTTATCTATTACGGGTTTATCCCGGAGAGCCTGACGCCGTGTACGGAAGGCGTGTCCTGCTCGGAGCGGCAGATAGAATGGTTCGGGTTTATCACGATTCCGCTAATGGGTTTGATCGCGTTTCTTTTGATCTCGGCCCTGATCGGTTTTTATAGGCCAAAACAGAAGTCATGAAAAAGGAAGTAATTATACTGTTGGCCGCGGTTGCGGTCGTTGCCATTGCCGGAGTTGTGGGAGCCTCGTATTATCGTGGATCAGTACAGCAGGCGCCCAAACCCGGGACCGCACCGCGGCAGGAGCTTGTCCGTTCGGACAGCGCAACGATCGGCCCGGCGGATGCAAAGGTGACGATCGTTGAATTTTATGACCCGGAATGCGAGGCCTGCGCTTCGTTCCATCCATCCGTAAAAGCCCTGCTAAAGGAATTTGAAGGCAAGGTCCGCTATGTTGCGAGGTATGCACCGTTTCACAAAAACGCAAAGATAGCCGCCATTTATACCGAAGCCGCGGGCGAACAGGGCAAGTATTGGGACATGCAGCAAAAGCTGTTCGAGAAGCAGGGCGATTGGGGCGAAAAGCACGGAGAGGCTGCATCCCCAACTCCGGCCGGCCCGCCGACAGCCTTTTTTGATAAATACGCCGCAGAGATGGGCTTGAATGTTGATCAATTGAAGGCGTCGGTCAGCGACCCGAAACACGGCGCGAAGGTGGACCGTGATATGAGCGACGCCAGAGCGATGGGCGTCAATCGCACACCAAGTTTCTTTGTCAACGGTCGTAAACTTGCCCGGCTGGCCCAGCTCGACCTACGCGCGCTGATAGTACAGGAGTTGGCAAAGCCCTGATCTACGATGAAGCAATGCCCGTCCTGCAGGACGACCTACACAGATGACACGCTAACCTACTGTCTGTCAGACGGTACGCGGCTTGTCGATGTAGCCGATGAAGAGCCGACCGTCGTCAGAGATCGGAAAGGTGATAGCGGTGGAGTTGACGCATCGCTTGCGTCCGGGTCGCCCGATCAGAGAGCTTCGGGACATTTGCCACCGCGATCGTCTCGCTGGATAAAGATCGCGGCGGCGGTGATAGTTGCCGGGATAGCGGTCCTCGCGATTCTTGGTGTAGGCGGAGCTATCCTTTATTACCAATTGGGCCCCAGTCCTCGCCGGCCTACACCTACACCTACAATTCCGCCGCCGCCGGCGACAGCTACGCCTGACCGCGAAAAAGAGCGGCTGCGGGATGAGATCGCAAATATTCGAAAGCGGCTTGACGAAGCAAATAAGAACTCCGGCAATGGAACAAGTGAGACGGACGACGAGCGTGGATCGCCGATAACAGCCACGGTCAATTCGCCGAACGACGGTTTCCTGGCCCTTAGAAGCCAGCCTGACAGCGAACACGGAGAGCGCGTGGCAAAAATACCGGACGGGGCGGAACTAGAGGTACTTCGCTGCGCGGCGTCTTCAGTAACCATAGCCGGCCGAAGCGGACGCTGGTGCTATGTCAGCTATGGCGGGCAAACGGGCTGGGTTTTCGATGCCTGGCTTGATTACTGATCCAGGGAGGGCATCCGAATGTGCGGACGTGCATCACAGGCCGAGATAAAGGCCTATAAGCAAAAGATACAGGGCTGGCTTGCCCCGAATGGCTTTATCCCCAGGCACAATCTCAGGCCGACCGAGCCGGCGTGGATCGTGGCCCGACGTGGTGATGGTGTTATAAAGACGATCGAGGCCCGCTGGTGGTGTCAGTGGGAAGGCTCCCATCCGTTTGACACGAAATATCCGACCTTCAATGCCCGTGTTGAGACGATGCATTCAAAAAAACTCTGGCCTGACCTGCTCAAAAAAGGCCAGCGATGCCTGTTTCCAATTGACAGCTTTTATGAGTGGCCAATAAAGGGCAAGGGCCTGCCGCCGGTCGAGATCTTTGTGAAAGGACGCGAACCGTTCGCGTTGGCAGGTTTGTGGAGCAGATATTTTGAAGACGGCGAAGCCCGCTATTCCTTTACAACCTTCACCACTAACCCGAACGAGTTTATGAAGCCGATCCACGACAAGGCAATGCCGGTGATCCTTGCTGATATAGACGAACAGAAGCTTTGGCTGCAGGATGGCGATGAAGAATTGCTCAGGCCATTCGAAGGCGAAATGGAATCTGTCGCACTGACTGACACGCTCGAACATCTTTACCCGGACGAAAATCGAAAATATTAGCCGAAGGCAACCTGCGGCGGCCGTATGGTATCCTCGTAACAACCATTTATGCTTCACGGGTTTACGAGTCCTCGGCGGGTTGTGATCACAGGTTTCGGGTGCGTAACGCCGATCGGGATCGGCCGTGAACAATTTTGGGAAGGACTTAAAGCCGGTAAGAGCGGTGT
>JADYZI010000167.1 GCA_020853255.1 Acidobacteriota bacterium | reverse complement strand
TAGATATCCACGTTCAAATCAGCTGTTACGATCCCCTAGTTCTTGCCGTCCTTTAGCAGATAGCCGGTTGGGGCCGCAAGATAATTGAAATTGTAATTATATTTGTAAAGCCCGAACGGCAGCATCGAAACGGCCTTGGTATAGACAACGTGTGCCTGCACTACGCCGCCCTCAGGCTTGATATCGACCATCGCGTCCATAGGGGCGTTATTCTCACGAAGCGCCCGTTCGACCGAGGCCTTTACCACCTCAAGCGGCTTTATTTGCCCTGACGACGCCAGGCCCTTAACAACGGCCGTATCCATTTCCTGCCGCAGGTTCGCTCCCTCATAGGCTACCGGAATATAGTTGTAACCCGCGTGCCCCAAAACTCCCAAAACGAGGGCGACGCAAAGGAATTTCACGCCCGCACCGCCGCGCTCGCGGCTGCGATCTTTCTTAAAACATCTCATATGGTAATGCTCCTTCGGCCGAAGGCGGTGAACCCGAACAGGCCTAGCTGCGGGTGATATCTTTGAACGAGGCGGCAAGCACGGCCTGCCCGATCTTTGCATGCGGAAAAATGACCGGTTTTCCTATTCCTTCCAAAAGGATCCATTGAAGTGAATCGTTGATCATTTTCTTGTCGTACTTAAAGGTTGCAAAGATCTCGCGAGGGTCGATGCTGCCGAGCGATGGCAATCTGCCCACCCGACGCACAACATCGTTCAACAATTCTACTTCATTTTGGTCAATTAGTTCAAGGTTTTTTGATAGGGCCGCGGCAAACCGGATCCCATGCCCGACCGCTTCCCCGTGGCGAAAATAGCGGTAATTTGTGACCTTTTCAAGGGCGTGGCCGAAAGTATGGCCGAAATTCAGGATCTTTCTCGATCGGACGTCTGTTTTCGCGACCGATTCGCGTTCATCACCGGCAACGATGCGGGCCTTAAAAGATATTTGGGCGGCAAGAAAGCGGGCAAAGTTCTCTGAAAAGCTGTCGTCATCGAGCCGTTCGTGCAGCCTGCGGTCTTCGAATTGTCCGAGAATTTTGGCCGTCTTATCCAGCAGGCCTCTGCCGCTGATCGCACCCTGCTTCACCGCCTCGCAATATCCTGCGGTCACCTCGCGTTCAGGGAGTGTCTTCAGGGTGTTTGTATCGATCAACACACCGCGGGGCTGATAGAATGCGCCTATTAGATTCTTCCCAAAGCTTGAATTCACACCGGTCTTGCCGCCGACGGACGAATCGATCATCGAGAGCAGCGTCGTCGGGACCTGTAGAAGATCAATTCCTCTGAGATAGACGGACGCTGCAAAACCAGCCAGATCGCCGACCACTCCACCGCCGAGCGCAACAACCGCATCGGTCCTGGTAAACTTCGATCCGCTTAGGAAGCGAAGTGTTCCTTCAAGCGTGCGAAGGTTCTTGAACCGCTCGCCATCGCCGATAAGGTGGACATGCGGCTCGAAGCCGGTATTTTCCAGGCTTTTTTTAACAGCATCGCCGTACAGCCCAAATACCTTGCGGTTCGAGATGACCGCCACGCGGCCGGAACTTCCGGACAAAACGCTTTTCGCCCATTCGCCCGCGCTCTCAAGCGATCCCCGCCCGATCGAAATGTTGTAGGAGGCCGCGTTTCTTTTTGTTTTTACAGTTACTTTCGTTGCCACAATAAAATAACAGATCGTGTTGACGCCAAGATCATTTGCCGCATCAGCCGAGGGCCGTCTTTATCGTATCCGCCAATTGATTTGCCAATCCTTCGATCTCGTTCTGGTCACGGCCCTCGATCATAACGCGTGCCAGATTTTCGGTTCCCGAATATCGCAGCAAAAGCCGGCCGCTGCCGGAGAGGGCCGCTTCCGTCTCCGTCGATGCCTTGCGTATCGCTTCGACCTCATCAAAAGGCTTCTTTTGGCCAACACGCACGTTCACAAGGACCTGCGGATAGCGCCGGAACCCTTCGGTCAGTTCGGACAATTTCTTCCCGCTTGCCGCCGCCGCTTCGAAGACACGAAGAGCGGTCATCATTCCGTCGCCAACCAGGCTGGCACGCGGAAAAATAATATGGCCCGACTGTTCGCCGCCGATCTCAACGCCAGACCTGACAAGCTCTTCAAGCACATACTTGTCGCCCACGGCAGTACGCACCAGATGGATACCGCGGGATGCCAGGGCTATCTCAAGGCCAATGTTGCTCATGACCGTCGCCACCACCTTGCCGGACGCCAGCTCGCCGCGTTCCTGCATCAACTTGGCCATTATCCACAACGCCGCGTCGCCATCGATAATATTTCCTTGCTCATCAACGAACAATGCCCGGTCAGCGTCGCCGTCAAATGCAACGCCCATATCGGCCGTGGTTTCGATCACTTTGGCCTGTAGATGCGCCAGATGGAGCGAACCGGAGTCCTTGTTGATATTTCGGCCATCGGGTGCGTCGTTGGTGGAAACAACATCTGCCCCAAGGCCGCGAAACAGCAAGGGTGCAAGCGCCGAGGCCGCCCCGTTGGCACTGTCGATCACGATCTTGTATCCATCAAGCCGAAAGGCTCCCGTTGCTGATCGCAGATGATCCAAATAGGATACCCGGAAATCGTCTGCGCGGGATTGATCAGCATCAACGGAATCTTCATTGGAATCATCCGCGTCACCGGCCGCGATGTCATCCTCGACGGAGCGTTCAAGCGCATCGTCGATCTTTCGCCCGCTTGGCAAAAATGCCTTTATCCCATTGTCCTGAAACGGGTTATGCGACGCGCTGATAACAATGCCAAGATCGAATCCGTATTGTGGCGTAAGAAATGCAACGCCAGGAGTGGTTATGACGCCTGCCGATTCGCATACGGCGTTTGCGGAAGCAGCCCCGCGACTAAACTCGTATTCTATCCACCCTCCCGATTCGCGCGTGTCGCGGCCCGTAATAAACCGCGGGGCACGCCCAAGCCGTTCTCTCATTCGTTCCGCAAGAGAACGTCCTATTCTGAAGACCGTTTTCTCGTCCAGTGGATAAACACCGGCCTCGCCCCGTATCCCGTCTGTTCCAAAGAGTTTCGCCATAACTTTCGACAAATTGACAGAATACCAGAAGGTGCGGTCATTCGTCCGAAAACACATACTATTCCATAATATTTTTTTGTGGAACTTATAACCTGCTTCGATAAGCCTTGACAACCCTTTCCCAAATAAGCGAATCTTAAGTACACGGGACGTGCGCCGTTCCGTGGATTCGTTCACCCGGACAAACTCTCCTCGGTTGTACCAATATGAGATCAGCCCCTATCTCCGCACTCGCGCTTCTTTTTGTGTCGGCCGCCGCCGTCGAGGCCCAGCAACCAGCTGAAAAAACTCGAAACCGTGTTGTCGTAACAAACACGATGCCGGCCATAAAGCCGCCATCCACGCCGACACCACGTCCGGTTTCAACGCCTTTGCCCAAACCCATGGCAACTCCGATCGTCGTGGGCGGCCCAAGTGAAATATCGGCACCGCGGACGCCTGTTCGTGCCTCTTCCGATCCCACTGGCAAGGCCCTAAGCTTCGGTGCGATAAAGCGCAAGATCGCGGAGGCAAAACGTATTTTACAGACCCGGCCGCTACCAACAGCCTCGGTCGAAAGCACGGTTCCGATGGATTTTGTCCGCGTGGCTTTCAATGATTCTGAAAGCGACGAGATAGATTTCGTGGTGTTGTCGAAAGAAGCATTTCTGGATAAGGGAACACCCCGCCAGATCGTTTCTTCTAACGGCCGGACAATAACGGCAGAAACCATCCGCGGAAATGGGGTTAACACGCCGATCTTGCTCACGGACCAGGACGGTACGCGACATGTACCGCTGCTGGTGCAGTATCCCGTCATTCGCGGCGGCAAGTATATTGAAACGGCATATTATATGTCCACGCATCCGGGCCTTGTGACGCCCGAAGTGGTCAATGCCGGACGGCTATACGTGCGAAACGTGATCGAACTTGCCCGCGAACGGCTGCGTAATAAAGGCATTGCAATTGAGCCGAAGATCGCGGATATCGCCGAGCGCCTGGCTGCGGTCGAGCACGTCGATCATCTTCGGTTCCGTACCGAAGTTCACAAGAACATTTACGATGATATCTATACGCTTTATGCGTTGAACGAGGGACAGACGTATCGATATTCGGTCAGTTCGGCAGGTGCCGGAGGAATGGTCCAGATGATCCCCTCGACGTACAGAATGGTGCGTTCCTGGCACCCGAATGTGCCGCTTGACCCGGATTTTGTCGAGGGAATGCGTAATCACGTCAACGCTACCGAAGCGATGCTGATCTACATGAAGCGTACGTGGGAAGACCTGACAGCAAGCCCGACCGTTACGGGTGCCCTTGAAACTGGCATTGCAACACCCGAACAATTGATGGCCGCCGGGTATAATTCGAATCCTGCACGCCTGGCCGGTTACATAAATCGCGGCGGAGCAAACTGGACAAACCTGATCCCAAGGGAAACCCAGATCTATCTCCAGATATACGATTCGATCGAGCGAAATGTACCGATGAAGCCTCGGGCAAGATAGATCGGGTTCAGATTTACAAGCACCTTTAGGCGGCACTATGCCGCCTCCTTTTTTTTGAGCTATAGGCGGGAAGAGGCTCAATCGAGCGCAGTTTCAGCTGCACGAACCAATGACGGTTCGGCCTTCGCCATTCTTGCAACCTCGTCCTGTACATCCTCGAACTTCTTTTCAATCAGATTCTCACCAAAAAAGAACTCGTTGTTCGTGATATCAAAAACAGCGAATGACGGCATCTCAAAGCGGGCGAAGGCCCCAAGGTCCGGAAATTCAACGCTGGCGATGTTAAGTCCCCACAGCTTTCCTATGTACATATCGACCGCGAATTCCCATCCATCAAATTCGTGAAAATAGCGGTTCTTGCGGATCTCATTTCCCTCAAATGGTTCAAAGACCATATGTTCGGCCTCATTCAGATTGATCTCGCCGATCTTCAGATATTTCAGATCAGAAGCCTCAACGACAAGCCGCTGGTGAAGCAGCCACGACCATTGCTTTGTCTCCGGGTCGCGAACTGTCCGGATGCGCATCCGCGTACCGGTGATATAGTTGTCGAATAACTGCAAATGACGGCTTGCCCGGGTCAATGGATGCGGCAGGCCTTCGGTCAAAAATTTGCGGCGAAATTCGTTTCTGTATGTTTTGTCCATTATTTACCGATTGATTATACTTGAAGTTTTGATTTTGGAGACTTTTATGAACATACGCAATTTTCTTTTTGTTTTGATCTCAGCC
>JADYZI010000166.1 GCA_020853255.1 Acidobacteriota bacterium | reverse complement strand
GCAAGAATGCTGATCTGACGATCGGTCCGCTGCTCATACTCACGGACCTCAGCCGCAATGTCGATCGAACCGGCGGACACTTCTGCCTTTTTCAACAGCTTGGTGTCGATATCATGCAGTACCTCGCGGTTAAGTGTCGTGCCTTTTTTGAGAAGCACTTCCTTGCCGTCCATTAGGTCCTTTTGCAGCTTGCGCCCGTCGAATAACTCAAAGATGCGCTCGTTTCGCTGTTCCTGGAGAATACGAATTTCGTCGTCAAGGTCGCGGCGAAGATCGTCCTCTTCCATCTGCTCGATGTCCAGGCTTCGTTCGTCCTTCTCCTGGCCCTTGCGGGTAAAGATCTGAACGTCAACGACCGTACCGTCGATTCCCGGCGGACAGGTCAGGCTGGCGTCCTTAACATCACCGGCCTTTTCACCAAATATGGCCCGGAGCAGTTTTTCTTCCGCTGTCAGCTGAGTTTCGCCCTTCGGCGTCACTTTGCCGACCAGGATCGAGCCCGGCTTTACCTGAGCACCGATACGGATGATGCCCGAATCGTCCAGATCGCGGAGCATGTTCTCGCCGATATTCGGAATATCGCGCGTTATCTCTTCAGGGCCAAGCTTTGTGTCTCGGGCCTCGATCTCAAGCTCTTCAATGTGGATGGACGTGTAATAGTCGTCCTTCACAAGCCGTTCGGAAACAAGGATCGCGTCCTCAAAGTTATAGCCGCGCCAGGGCATGAATGCCACCAGCACGTTTCGCCCCAAGGCAAGTTCACCGCGGTCGGTACACGGGCCGTCGGCAATGACCTGGCCTTTGCGGACACGTTCGCCGACCGTTACGATCGGCCGCTGGTTGATGCATGTGTTCTGGTTCGAACGCTTGAACTTCACCAGCGAGTAAATGTCCGCCGTAACCTCACGCGAGATCGTGCCGTCCACCTGGTGGTCCGCCTTAACGATAATGCGTTCCGAATCGACATAATCGACAACGCCGTTACGTTTTGCGATAACCACGGCGCCTGAGTCACGCGCTGCGATCTTTTCCATACCGGTGCCGACATATGGCGATTCGGCACGAAGCAGCGGGACCGACTGACGCTGCATGTTCGAACCCATCAGGGCGCGGTTAGCGTCGTCATTTTCGAGGAACGGGATCAGAGACGCAGCCACCGAAACAAGCTGCTTCGGCGAAACGTCCATGTACTGGGTGTCCGCCCGATCGGCGGTTATGAACTCACCCCGCAAACGGGCGGCGTTCCGGTCGTTTACCAGATGGCCCTTCGGGTCCAGTTCAATGTTCGCCTGGCCGATAACGTAGCGGTCCTCTTCCCACGCGGTCAGATAGAACGGATACGGTTCAAATTCGGCCTGCTTGCCGTCTTCCTTGGCAACCTTCTTGTTCGCTTTCTCGACCTCTTCCAGCGGCACATGCTCGTTCGGCTTGAACTTCGTGTCGCCGCCGTTATGTACCTTGACGTATTCGATAACGCGGCCGTCCTCGACCTTGCGGTAAGGCGATTCGATAAAACCGAATTCGTTGATGCGGGCAAAGCACGACAAGGACGAGATAAGGCCGATGTTCGGGCCTTCAGGCGTCTCGATCGGGCAAATTCGGCCGTAGTGCGTCGGGTGAACGTCGCGAACCTCGAAGCCGGCACGCTCACGCGATAAACCGCCCGGCCCAAGGGCCGAAAGGCGCCGTTTGTGCGTGATCTCTGACAGCGGATTCGTCTGGTCCATGAACTGCGACAACTGTGACGAACCGAAAAATTCGCGGACCGCCGCCGTCACCGGCTTTGCGTTCACAAGGTCGCGCGGCATTGTGGTGAACATGTCCTGTTGAATGGACATCTTCTCCTTGATCGCCCGCTCCATCCGCTCAAGGCCGATGCGGAACTGATTTTCAAGCAGTTCACCCACCGCGCGAACCCGGCGGTTGCCGAGATGATCGATGTCATCCTGGTAATAATGTTCGCTGTCCCTCTTCATACGAAGAAGATAATTAACGACCTGGACAAAATCGGTCGCGACCAAAAGCGGATCGTCGATGCGGTCCTTTTCCGGGCGGCCCATTTTGATATTGAACTTCAGACGGCCGACACGCGACAGATCAAAACGGCGGTCGTCGAAGAACATTCCTTCAAGCAGGTGATACGCCGTCGGGACGGTCGGCGGATCGCCGGGGCGCATCTTGCGGTATATCTCAAGCAGGGCATCGACCGGTTTTGAGATGGCGTCCTTTCTCAGCGTGGTTGAAATAACCTCGCCGATGACATCGTTCTTCGGGAAGAAGACCTCAAAACTTGCAACTCCTTCCTCAATGATCTGCTGCAGTTTTGCCGGCGGTATCTCGCTGTTTGCCTCGACAATGACCTCGCCGGTTTCCTGGTTTATGACATCCGACAGCGCAAATGCGCCTTCGAAATCGTTGACCGAAACCTCGACCCTGCCGATGCCGAGTTTGCGAAGCTCGACCATGGCGGACTTCGTGACCTTTTTCCCGATGCGGGTGACCTCTTCCTTCTTGTCCTTGATGTCCTCTTCCGCCCGCATGCCGACCAGATTTGTGTCGCCATCCGGTTTGACCTGCATGAAGAGCTTGCCCCTCTCGACCACCGCGGTGTCGTAGGTATAGAACAGCCGAAGAATGTCAGAATTGCTGTACTCGGCGTTCTTGACCACTTCTTCAAGGATGTTGTCCGAGACGGTCTTCATATCGATCTGCGGCGAAAGCCACAGGCCGAGAGCACGCAGAAAGATCGTCGCCAGGAGCTTGCGTTTGCCAAGCCGTGCGTGCAGAAGCCCCTTCTGGTCATATTCAAATTCAACCCACGAGCCGCGGTACGGGATGATCTTTGCAAGGTACTCGTCACGGTCGCCCTTAAAGAACACACCGGGCGAACGGTGAAGCTGCGAAACGATGACGCGCTCAGTTCCGTTGATAATGAACGTGCCGTTGTCCGTCATCAGCGGTATTTCACCAAAGAAAACGTCCTCTTCCTTGATATCGCGAATGGTAGAAGTGCCTGTCTCAACGTCCTTATCGAACACAGTAAGACGGATCTTCACCTTCAGTGGAACGCTGTAGGACATTCCCCGTTCCTGACATTCCTGCTGGTCGTGCTTGTGCTTGAGACCCACCGGTTCGCCGCAGTTCGGGCAAAGCTTTGGCCGGACGGCGTTGAAGGTTCCGCAATTGTTGCAGAGAACTTCCGCCGGGTTGAACGGATCGACCTTTATCTTCGATCCGCAATTCTTACAGTTTGCACGCAGGTGCTCGAGGCCTTCGAGGTTTCCGCATTTGCACTGCCAGTTGCCGATCTGAAATTCAACGAATTCAAGCGTCGCCGTCTCGCGGAAATCTGAGACCGGAAAGATCGATTTAAAGACCGACTGAAGCCCTATCTGGTCCCGTTCCTCGGGGATCAGGTCCATCTGAAGAAAGCGGTCGTATGATTCGCGCTGCACTTCGATCAAATTCGGGATCTGCGCCGTCGTGTAGATCTTCGAAAAGTCTACACGTTCCGGCGACTGGCTGGTCCGGCGTCCGAGTCCGTGTGCGTTTGTCTGTAGCGGATTGTTGATCATAATGTGAAATAGGCCGGGCAATAAAACTATTGATTTATGAACCAGGAATTGTTAGCATTCCTCAGTTCGATCGAAAACTCCCAAATTTTCAAGAAAAGACGGCAAATGCGGCCGAGGGCGAAGCTTGCCCAGACCGCTTATTAAGCAGCTAACCTGCGTTATTTAAATTGTATGAGCGTGTCTGAACCGGACACCCACTCCCCATTTCTAAAGCCTAACGCCGCCGTAAACACTCGGTACAAACCCTTTAGGATCAATATTTACATCCAACGGGAACGAGCGAGCGATGAAAAAACCGTCTTCTGTCGCTTACTTTAACGATAACAGCTAGGAAACGATAGTTCAACCTACCACGTTAAGATGCGGCCGATCAAATGCGCGTTTACAAGCTTTTTGCGGAGGCCCGCACGTTGCAGGGGCATCACAATTCAATATCAAACTAACACGGCTCCCGCAAGGAAGTAATGTCAAATATTGATGATCACGCCCTTGCTCACGCCCGGGCCTCTGCACGTGTTATTTAAGTTCGACGCTCGCGCCGGCCTCGGTAAGCTTGGCCTTGATCTCTTCGGCCTCATCCTTCGAAACGCCTTCCTTAAGCGGTTTCGGAGCGCCGTCGACCAGGTCCTTCGCTTCCTTAAGACCGAGGCCCGCAACGATCTCGCGAACGACCTTGATCACCGCGATCTTGTTGCCGCCAGCAGCCGTCAGAATAACGTCAAACGTATCCTTCTCTTCGGCCGCCGCCGCACCGCCGTCACCCGCCGGGGCCGCCATCATCATCGGGGCCGCAGCCGCGGCAGCCGATACGCCAAACACTTCCTCAAGTTCCTTGACCAATTCGGAAGCCTCAAGAAGGGTGATTCCCTTCAAATATTCAACAACATCTTCTTTTGTGGTTGCCATGTCTTTTATCTATCTCCTATTCAGGGTTCTGTGTTTATGGAACGCCGGCCTTGGCCGGACTGCCGGTTGAAGCCGGTGTTCCGTTTAGTCGTCTGCCGCTAGAACCCATGGGACCGTGCGATGCAGGTTGCATCTCTGTTTCGCACCATCCGAGCCGTCGAGAGTGGCCTGACTTACCACCCCGCTCGTTTTCCTTGAG
>JADYZI010000165.1 GCA_020853255.1 Acidobacteriota bacterium | reverse complement strand
CGTCGGTGGGCAAGTGGGACAAAGTGGGACAAGAATCGGCGTTCCGGCGACCTGCGGTTACAATTTCTGTCACTTTTGTCAAAGATCCGGTGTAACACGTATGTTTGCACCATCTCTACGAGTGTATCATACGTGTCAAGCTCTATTTTTTGAGAGTCTCTTCGAATTGCCCCGGTCTTCAGACCGGGGATCATGGCTCACAAAAAGACTCTCGGAGGCGGCTTGCCGCCGACAAAAGAAGCTCTTCGCGTAGCTGAAATAGCCTTGAGGATCGCTGCACGTCGCCGTCACGCCATTCACCACCCCGCAGCGTGCACTCTGCACCAACGAGAGTTCGCCGTCATTGTCGAGCACGTTCTTCACCTCGCGGCCGCTCGGATAAGTCTCCTCGATCAACGCTCCTGACAGGTTATAAGTATACCCCGTCGTGTATCCCAAACGATCTCCACCCGCCGTTGTCTGCTTCGCACTCAACACTCTCCCTAAGATGTCAAAACTCGTGTATTCCGTTGTCGAAACCGCAGAAGAAACTTTCGTGAGTTTCCCCTTCGCATTCGGCAGATTGTCGTAAAAGTAGGACACGTTTGGCGTCGTGTAGCCGGTTTCGCCCGTGTAAGTCCTTGTCAGAACGCGGTTTAGGGCATCGTATGTGTAGGCGGTCGCAATCCCGCGTGCATCGGTCTTTTGCGTGAGATTGCCGTTCGCGTCGTAAACGTAATTGATCGTGCCGGACTCAGGATTCTGCGCCGAAACGAGCCTCGAAAGGGAATTATACGCGAATGTGCGCGTCTGCACTCCCTGATTCACCGTCGTGAGGTCTAGTTTCGGTCAGTGTCGAGAGGAACTTTGGTCGGTCGCGCGTCAGGGGCTCTGCTTGGTTCGGCGTTCTTGCTCCCAGGCAGATCATCGATCTCATTTGGGACGACATTCTCGTAAACTCTAAACACAAGCGGTGACGATTCAAGCGAAAGTTTTAACTTATCGCGTTGTTCACGTGTTGCGTTCGGATAGAACTCGATTGCGTACCCTTCGTAGCCCGCGTTTCTCACAGAAAACTCGCCAACGACGCCGTCCTGTAAGTCATAGCCCCTACCATTTGGACTTAACTTATGAAGAACCTTATTCTCGAAATTTTCCCTTTCATCGCGACTGACATCTTTCTTATAAAAGAATACAAGTTCTATGGGATCATTAGGTCCCTTCCACTTAACTATCGGATCATCGTGCCGATTCAAACATGATGGTGTCTGAAAGAAAGTTGCCATCAAAAAAAGCTGCAAGATAAAAATCATCCTCATAGGCTATCCTCGTCTAAAACGGAGTCATTGGCTTAGTTAAGTCATCGATTTTGTTTTCCTTCCGTTTCCGTAGTTCAGTTGTTTGAATTTCCCGTCGGCACCCATCGTGTAAGCGTAAACAGCGTAGGACGGGTATCCGCGACTCTGCCCGCCGACGTAGCTTACCTTTCCGTTACCCGTGATCCTCACCGTTACATTTCAGTCGATAGTTCCCGCCGGGGCCAAGGCCTCGACCATCTTGCCGGCGGCGAGAGTGCCCGCCCCACCGCGCAGATCACCCGCTCCAAGTTGTGCTTTTCCGGCGGTCTGCAAATCTTTGCCGAGTTGCTGTGCGCCATTGGTGCCGTTTGCGATCGACATCGTGATGTCGATCCCCGATTTTCCAAAATCGGCTTCGCCCTTACTCGCTACAATACTTAAGAGCCTCGTTTGTAAATACCAGCTCTGTATAGCCAAGTTTCTTGATTTTTTCTTCGTCGAACTGAGCGGGTGGCGAGTACACATTTTGGACAATTGTCACCGGAAAGCTGCCCGCTTGCGGAGGAGTGAAAGCAGTGTACGAATAGACGTATAACTTTTCCCCTTCAACTTTATAATAGACCCCATCAACGTCTAAACTATCAAGAAAAAAGTCAGTTCGGGGTGAAGGGCCTTTGCATAAATTTCCGTCGCCTGAAATTGAAAGACCTTCATAATTTCTGCCGCGAATCTCCATTTTGAAGTAAACGCTAGTCTGACCCACGGATATCTGACGAATATCGTAGCGTGGCCCTCGATCTTCGAAGTCGATGTAACAACCTTGTTGCATCAACGCTACGATGGTCAGTAGGATCAAATGTTTGAATGACATAGTCAAAAATCACCTCCGTGATTTGCCATACTCGTAGCCCGCCATGATCCACATGCCGGAATAGCTGCTCTCCCCGTAATACGGCGCGGAATTTACCGTCGGACTTATTGCACCAGTTCTTAGATTAACTGCCGTTGCTGCGTCCATCTCTCCAGTCTGTTCGTATTCGCCCGCGATTCGCATATAAGCGTCGAGAGAAACGTAGTCGTTGACATAAGAATTCGTCGAAACGTTCGCTCCGTTCATGCCAGCTAGAAAATTTCCAGCTGATCTGGCTGTAACGAAATTGCCGCCTAGCAATCCCCCAGTGTTTGGGCCGTACGGGGCTAACGTTGTATTGTTCTTAATGTCGAAACCTTCCCCGTGTTTCGACATATCCATAACTTGTCCCAAAGTCAGTTCTTTTGCCGCGTCATTAATTTTATTGACAACCGGGGAGAAGTCTAACCCACTAACTATTTGGGCACCCTTAGCTATTTCCGAGGTCGGATTCCCGGCTTTGTCATGCTCGCGAAACTCGTGCCATATCACAGTTTTTCCTACCTTAGTGCCGCCCGCCGCAGTTGAGCCAGATTTTTTTTGGCGCCGTTTTATCATATACTCAGTTGGAGCCTTTCCATCGGCATTATTTTTGTGTTGGTAAACACCCAAATCACCGTCATCAATTACAGCAACAACCTTCCCATTCTCGTCAATATGTGTTGAGGGCGATTTACCCGTCGGATCAACTAACCTTAACGGGTTGTTGAGGACGTAGATATATCGATTAAAACTCTGGGGGTTGGCGGATTTGCCGGAGGCGAGGAGCGGATCGACGGCGGTGAAGCGGCCGTGGTCGTTGTAATAATATCTGGCCTCGGCAAAGTCCAGATCCGTCTCCTCGTCTCTCTGGTAGCCCGTGAACTTCTGACGCACGCCGTCCGAAATGCCGTATTTCAAAGCTGCGGTGCGATACGCCGCATCGGGTGCGATCTCCTCGCCGAACGGCATAAAGTCACGCCTTGAGACTACTTCGCCCTGCTTATTCGTTATCACTCGCGGACTCCCCAAAGGATCGGTCGCCGTGTAATTCACCGTCGGACTCGAAGCCTGCTCGGTCAAATATTCAGCCACCAGCTTACCAGATGCGTCGTACGCGAAAACGGTTGTGTTGCTCGGTCCGTCCACAGATAAAAGTTTACGCAGGTT
>JADYZI010000164.1 GCA_020853255.1 Acidobacteriota bacterium | reverse complement strand
GATGGCGCGATGAAAGGGTCGATATCCATCGGCAAACCCTGCGATCGGAGGGTTTCCAATATCACCTTCGAGATAAGAGATTGCTCGAACTGAGTTATATCAATGAATCTGACTCCGACCCCGGTATTTTCAAACCTGTAAACCGCCTTGCAAGCCAGCGGAAACCTGTTTCCGTTTGGCAGCCTGATCTCCATCCGAAACTCATCGCCGGTAAAAATATTCTCTTCCCATCCCGTAAAACAGCCGCCGATACTGATCTGCTGCAATATCGTCTCCTGCCGCTCGCCATGTCTTGTATAGATCATGGCCGGTATCTCAAGCGAGAAGCGTGTGTGTTTTCGTTGGTGTTCGGCCGACATCGATGCGGGGTAGAGAGCTAAAACAGGCGCCAATTCCTGGCACCTCTATTTTAACGGCATTGGCATCGCCGACGCAATGTTTATTTGGGCTGCGCCAAAGTTCGAATCTTTGCGGCCTTTGTGTCTTCCCTTTGCGCCTTTGTGTTGAAAAAAGGACTTAAACACAAAGGCGCAAAGGGAAGACACAAAGGGCACTAAGAATTCAAATCGAATCATGTCCCCTTAATTCGGCTAGACGCACCAAGGCGGAGTCGTCGCGGTCACGAGACAACTCCGCCTTTTGGCATATTTGAAGTGCTTAATTATTTGCCGTCTCGGCCTTTGAGCAGTGTTCGGCAAACGCCTGCGCAAGCGTCTCGGCGATCGCGAATGGCGGGCGGCCTTCAAGGTCGCGCCGTTCAAACATCCGCACGAGTTTGCCGTTCTTCAAAAATCCGATTGATGGCGACGATGGAGAATATCCCGCAAAATATTCACGCGCCGTTTCCGTGGCATCGATATCCGCCCCGGCAAAAACCGTGATCGAATGATCAGGTTTGACCGCCGATTGTTCAAGCGCCATCGCAATTCCCGGCCGAACGCCGCCGGCGGCACATCCGCACACAGAGTTGACGACCACCATAAGTGTGCCGTCAGTGCCCTTGACCGCGTTCTCGACAGCCTCGGACGTTTTTGTTTCCTCGATCCCAAGCCGCGCCAATTCGTCGCGCATCCCGTAGATCATCATTTCCGGATAAGGCATAATTTCTCCTCGTATTACTTGTAAGAATCGGCCAGACTGGATACCTGACCTTTTTTTCAAGTATTAGCTACCAATGACCGATAGTCAAGCCCTGCCGGTCCAGCCTCGCGTTAGCGGGTGGGTTCTTTACGCTCACAGCCGACGGGCACCCACCCGCTTACGCGGGGCGGTTCTGACAAGATTTGCGGCGGCCGCGGCTATCAAATAAGATTATCTCGATCAGTCTTCCCGATGAACATTGAGATTGAAAAAAAATACCGGCTTGACCCCAAAAGGCGGGGCGAAGTGACGGCGCGTTTGCGCGAACTGAAGGCCGAATTCATGGGGGAGGCGTTCGAGAAAAATTATCTCCATCGCGGCGGCGATCTTAAAAAACGGGCGGCCGTTCTTCGCCTGCGAAAGATCGGCGGCCGTGCCATTCTTACATACAAAGAACGCATCGGACACGATTCCGGCATTAAACAACGGATCGAACACGAAACCGATGTCGCCGACGCCGACGCAATGGAACGCATCATCGAAAGCCTCGGCTACACGCTGAACGCCGTTTACGAAAAGCGCCGCCAGACGTGGAATTTCCGGGATGTCGTCGTGACGCTCGACGAACTGCCATTCGGCTTGTATATGGAGATCGAGGGCGAAGCGGACGCGATCAAGGAAGCCGAGCGAACACTGGAGATCCAAGATCTCGAGGTTGAACCACGCGGCTACCCAAGGCTCGCGATCGAACACGGTACGCTTGTGAACAACATCTGCGAAGCGAGATTCGCTCACGACGGTTAGCGATAATTGCGAGTACGCGCGGCTATTTTAGGATCGTGACGCGCGTGCCCACCGGGATAGCCTCAAACAACGCCGACATCTCATCATTTTCAAGCGCGATACAGCCCGTGGTCCAGTTGCGCGATATCCCGCCTCCGTGAATGTATATCTCACCGCCGAGCCGAGTTTTCTGCGGCGGCATTTTCTTCTCGCGCGCTGCGTTCACAATAGCCTCGTATTCCTCCCGAGAGATAAGTCCGTCCGCAAGTCCGCGCTCCGCATCGTCCGCTGCCGGATAGCTGAGTCCTAGCGACAGATGGAACCGGCTCTTCGGATTTTTGACGAACACATAGAACTCGCCTTCCGGCGTCCGCCCGTCTCCCTCGATCTCTTTGTCCAACTCTGGCGACGATCCAAGTACCGTACTAAACCTGCGGACCAACCGGCTGCCATCGTACACTTCCAGCACTCGCGCCGATTTTCGTATCACGATCTCAGGGTCTTTCAGTTCGGGTAATATAGCTTTTGTCATCGGTGAAGGATCCATCCAGCCAGCAACAGCGAACGCAGCGGCCGTCACTGCTGCTGCGATAGTGATAAATATCGCGCGGGCAAATCTCATTTTCCTACTTCACGGTTTCACGGCCTGGCCTCAACGTCTTTTACCGCCTTCGCTTTTTCGCGAAAGATTTTCGCCTCGGCCGCCCGTCCGTTCTTTTCCCAAAATGCCGCGAGAGCGTTGTACCGTTCGACCGGATCATAATTCATCGCCCAAGCGAGTTTGGCCATGCACTCCGGGCAATCGTCCAACGGCCGCCGGTCCGTTTCGTCGAGATGATTTGTACCGGACATCAAGCACTCGTATTTGGTGCAATGCTTCATCGAGAACATATGGCCGGTCTCGTGCATTGCGATCTTTAACGCCCGGGTCAACAGCCGGTCCTTATCGTTGTCGCGGCCAAACGCGATGTTCGACAACCGGTAAAGCGAATAAACGCCAACCCGCTCCGAGAACGTCGCTTGCCCAAAAACAAATGACCACGTATCACCGGGATAGAGATCGTAATTTGTAAACGCAATAAGCGCCGCCGCATCGTTAGGCAGAATTTTCGGGAGAACGTCGTCAAGAAAATATCCTGTGCGAATTTGCAGATTGTTCTTATACTCGATCTTTCGCTGTTTGTCCGGCGGAACATTGCCAAGGGACATTTCGGACCTCAGTTTGACCGGCAGGCTGTAAAAGGCCTTCATATACTCGGCCGTCAACGCCATCGCGCGTTTCTGTTCGGGGGTAAACTTTCCGATCGGCTGGATGTAGATGGTTCGTCGTTCGGGAGTCGGCAGCGTTGGATTTGACGCAAGGTATTCTTCAAATGTTTCGCCCGGTTCTTTCTGCGTATCTAGCCAATCGCCCTCGTGAACGGCCATCGGGCGAAAGAACCGGACGACCGCATCCTTCTGCCGCGACAACCGCTCGGCACGCTTATCCTCTTTCGCAGGCAGGTTTGCATTGTCGGCATGAGGCTGCTGCAATGAACAACTCGCCGCGAGCAAAGCGAACAGAAGAACGATCGACGCTTTCATACCTACCTTAGACGGCATTCGCGATATTTTGTTCCACACGTCCTATCGATATTCGCCGCGGTTCATCACCATCGCCTTCGATCTCGATCGAGATCACCCGTGCAGGCAGGCCCACATTACCCAGCCGCTCGGCCCATTCTACTATCACGATCGCCACCGGGTCTTCCAATATCTCATCCAGCCCGACCGCAAACGCCGCATCACTCTTCTCATCGATCCGCCACAGATCAATATGATAGATATTGTGCTCGACGGTCTTATAGAGATTGACCAGCGCAAAACTCGGGCTTGTAACCTCATCGACGTCAAACCCAAGGGCTTGAACAATTCCCTTCACCAGCAAGGTCTTCCCCGCCCCAAGCCCGCCGCGCAGCAGCACGACATCACCGCCGCGCAGCTCACTGCGCAGTCGGCCGCCAAGCGAGAATGTTTCGTCAGGACTGTTCGATATTGTAGCTTCCATTCTTGAACAATAGTTGACAGTTATTTGTAAAAACCGTGTCCGAACACCTCAAATGTTTCAGTCAAACATTCCCGCACATCCGAAGCTGTCATCACACGCTTGCCAAATTTCTTTTCGGCGATGTCGCCCGCCGATCCTGCCGCATAGACCGCCGCGACCACTGTCTCGAACATATCAATGCCAATTGCCGCCGCCTGTGCCGCAAAGCCCGCGATGATCCCGGTCAGCGTGTCGCCGTTGCCCGCCTTCCCAAGGCCCGAATTACCGGTCGGATTGACCACAACCTTGCCGCCCGGCTCGCCGATCAGTACCCGTTCACCTTTGAGGACAAGGATGACATTGAATTTTTGAGAGAATTCGCGAACCGCGCCAACTCGGTCTTTGATCAACTCCTTATCTCTTGTCCCGAGCATTCGCAGAAATTCTCCTTCGTGCGGAGTCAATATCAAACTCTGGCCTTCACCGTTTTGAATTCCGGCTTTAGGGAGCCAGTCCGCGAACGGTGAAAGCAGTGTCAACGCGTCCGCGTCAAGGATCGTCGGCACACGCCGATCCTCAACAAAATGCCGCACGAACCGCCCGGTCGAATCATCGGTCGAAAGCCCGCTGCCGATCGCGACCGTATCGACATTTTTTAACAATGCTTCGGCCTCCGCGATCGCTTCCTCTGAGATCGAGCCGCTCTCAGTTTCCGCCAACGGCCTCACCATGACCTCCGGCAAAACTCTTGCGGCGATAGTATCTTTGGATGTCCTCGGCGTCCCGATCGTCACTAGCCCAGCACCCGAACGCATTGCCGCATTGCCGGCCAATACGGCCGCACCGGAATAGTTCTCCGAACCTGCAATGACCAATGCGTGGCCGCGTTTGTTTTTGTATGAGTTGTCGAAAAAACGCGAATTCCATAGCCACGATACGACGTCATTCTTCTCGGCAACAAAAAGTCGCGAACCCGCAGCGGCGATCAACTCTGGAGGCGAACCTATCGCTTCGACCAGCACTTCGCCGCACGCGTGAACCGCAGGCGGCAGTACAGTTGCGATCTTTGGTGCCGTGAAAGTTACCGTCACATCTGCCTCCAGCGGGCAGGCCGAAGGTTCGCCGCCGTCGGCATTGAGCCCCGACGGAATATCGACCGCCACGATCAATGGGCAATGCGCATCGAGTTTGTGATCGCGGGCGATGTCGAGAAATGAAAAATATTCGTCGGTAAGCGGCCGATCCAGACCGGTCCCGAAAACGGCGTCCACGATGACATCAAACTTTTTCTCGGACCTGTAACATTGCCACGTCGCATATAGCTGATCTTTACTCTGGATCTGGTGAAATCCGATATAGCCTTTCAATCGTGATAGGGTCGCGTAGTTTCCGGCGGCGTCATCTTCGCCTGTGGGTGCTTCACCGCAAACAAGCACATCTACCTTCCCACCCATCTGCCAAAGTATCCGTGCGATCGCCGCTCCGTCCCCGCCGTTGTTTCCCTTGCCGCAAAGCACAAGCACCGACTTTCCGCGTGCAGAACCGCCGAGTTTTTCCGCGATCACTCGAACCGCCGCGTGGGCCGCGTTTTCCATCAAAATGACCGATGGAATGCCGTATTTTTCCGTCGTTAAACGGTCCACCTCGCGCATTTCGGCAGCTGTCAGCACTTTTTGCATACTGCAATCAAGTTGCCACGAAAGGCCGCAGAGTTCAAACGCAGAAAAGCCGCATCCGTTTCCCGTCGAATGCGGCCCAACCGTTACTTTTATAAGGAGCAGAAATGAACAGACCTATCCCGGATCAGACGAGCAGGTTATGCTTGCCACTGTACTTGTCCTTGGTTTCCTTCCGTTCATTTAATACAAACCACTATTCGCGCGCTGTTTCCAAAAAAACCGGTATCCGTTCATTCTGACCGATATGGTGATCCCGGCTGGATATC
>JADYZI010000163.1 GCA_020853255.1 Acidobacteriota bacterium | reverse complement strand
GTGATCGCGATAAACCCGCCGGCCGAGCCGAGTACATACCACGTGCTGTTCGATGGTCTGAACACAGCCTCGTCGCCGCGGCCATCTCCATCAAAATCACCGACCACGGGTTTGTCGCCGGCCGAACCGAAAACGGTCGATGTGATCGGCCCGGTCGTCGTCGAACTCGCGTACCAGGTGTTGTTCGATTCGCGATACACAACGAGGTCCGTCTTTCCATCATTGTCCCGATCTGTCGGCACCGGCAGATCGCCATCCTGCCCCCAGTTAAACGCCTGAAACGCCCCCGTCTGCGACATAAAGATGTACCACTTGCCCTCCGATGGCCGAAACACCGCAATGTCCGTCCTCCCGTCCCCATCATAATCCGCCGGCACGATCCGATCACCGGCCAATCCCCATTGCATCGCGGTGAACGCATCCGTTGTCCTCAGCAGATACCAAATATTATTCGACGGCCGCCGCACGGTCAGATCAGCCTTCCCATCGCCGTCATAATCATAAAGAGTTTCGCCTGTGGTAGAAGTGCCGCAAGTCCCAAAATATCGCATAAGGGTAAAGTCGGTGTTCGCATTAACTGTGCTAAATCCGGCGGCAACGATCATGCCTTGAGCATCGATAGCAACGGCGTTTGATTCGCTTCCGGATTCACCCGTAGATGTAGAGAGAGTGCCATTTAATCCAAACGAGGTATCGAGCGAACCGTCCGCATTGAATCTGGCCACGGCGAATTGTGCTACTGATCCAGTAGTACGACTTCCTACTGCGACTATCTTTTCATCGTCCTGGATCTTCACTGAACGGATAATATTCGTGCTGCCGCCCAGAGACAGAGTAAGTTTGCCACCCGTTCCAAACGTGGTATCGAGTGAGCCATTTTGCCCATATCTGACAAGGGCAAAGTCGTCCACCGTCCCATTCCGCGTAAACCCGGCGACAACGATTTTCCCGTCAGGTTGAAGGGCCATTGCGTTGGCCTCATCATTCACAGTACCTATCGGTGTCAGCACCTTGCCCCCTGTTCCGAACGAGGTATCAACAGTACCGTTCGCGTTGTATCGCACCAATGCAAAATCGTTTGTCGTGGCACCCTGCGGCCGGGCAATGCCCGCAAGAAGTATTTTCCCATCAGGTTGAACTTCGATCGCTCTTGCCACATCATCAAGGATGCCGACCGGTGTAAGCACAAGGCCGCTGGTACCGAACAGTGGGTCGAGCACGCCGTTACTGTTGTATCGCGCGAGTGCAAAATCACGCCCGCTCCCGCTGTCGAGACCTGCACCGTATCCTGCGGCAAGGATCTTGCCGTTAGATTGGATTGCGACGGCAAGGGCTTCGTCAGCAGAAGATGCACGTGGAAAAGGTGTCGAGACGATTCCGTTTGCGCCTGGCCCGAATGTTGTGTCAGCTGAGCCATCCGCGTTCCATCTGACCAGGGCAAAGTCGTCATAACTGCCGGAAGTCTGATCCTTTACTCCGACCGCTACGACCTTACCGTCCTGCTGGACCGCAATTCCGCGAGCTCCGGCTGATACAACTCGGGCGTAAGCCTTTCCATCGTCACTGAAAGTGGTATCGAGGGATCCGTCCAGATTATAGCGCGCCACGGCAAATTGATGACCGCCGAAATCAGTTCCTCCTCCTCCCGCAATTATCTTGCCGTCCTGCTGAATAACTATCGCCTGTGCCGCATCGTAGCCACGGAACATTTCAAGTCTGGCAAGGCCGCCACTCGCAAAAGTTTGATCAAGCGTCCCTTGTGGCGTGTAACGGAGAACGCCGATGTCAGAAGCACCTTCACTAATACTTCCAACCGCTACGATCCTTCCTTCGAGCGATACTGTGATGTCTTGGGGGGAGATCGGATTGGTTAAGAGACCGCCATTCGTACCGAAGCTTGTGTCGAGTGTTCCATTTGCGTTATACCGAACCATCCCAGTGCCTGCTACAACCACTCTACTATCAGACTGTACCGCGACCGTAAAACCTTCGTTGAATTGATAGCTGGGATAGGCAGGATTCTGGTCCGTGACTACCATCCCAGTTCCGCCGAAGGATGTATCAAGTGTTCCGTCCACGTTATAGCGGACAGTGGCAAAAGCACGCGACCCGGTTCCACCTCCATGGTAACTTACCCCCACGACGACAATTTTACCGTCGGGTGCGATGGCTACGGATCGCGGCGTATCTTCATAGGCTCCAATATCCGTTTGAACGAAACCGCCATTTCCAAAAGACTCGTCAAATGAACCGTCCGTATTGAACCGTGCGGTTACAAAAACGGAACTGGTGCCCGAGGATCCGGCGCCTGTCGTCACGATCCTGCCATCGGGCTGAAGCGCCATTTTGTTGGCGCTAAACAACGAACCACGTATGAAACCGCCGACACCGAATGTAGGATCAAGCGAGCCGTCCGGGTTGTAGCGAGCGATACCAAAACCATTGCTGCTGCCGCCAACAATAATCTTTCCATCCGGTTGAATGGCGACTGATCGCGCTTGTTCAGTACTACCTCCAAGATCGGTCACAACTTTCCCGCCCGCTCCAAAACTTTGATCAAGTGAACCGTCAGGGTTATATCGCGCCAATGCAAAATCTGCCGGACCGCCTGTCCCTCCGCTGGGAGTTTGGCTTTTGAAGCCGGCGACAACTATTTTACCATCGGGCTGATATGCAGCCGACTGAGCCGAATCGCCTTTGGTTCCAAAATCTGTGAATACTTTGCCTCCATCACCAAACCCTGGATCAAAAGAACCGTCAGGATTCAAGCGAGTCACCACAAAGTCCGCCTGTGAGATCAATGCGCTGTTCGAACCCAGAAGAACGGCCTGGTTCAACCCGACGACGATAGTCTTGCCGTCGGGTTGAATCATGGCCCCATAGGCATTCTCCGAACTAACTGATACTGGCGTCGAAACAATTCCGTTGGAGCCAAATGAAGGATCCAGAATGCCCGGGGCACACTGCGGCACACCGGACCGCCAACCAGATGCAAGCATGAACTGTTCCTTGCTGCGAAGAATTCCGGCGATCAGACCACCTCTATTTGCTCCGACCGTTAAAGGCAGGATGAGACTGACGATCAGCAGGAAAGGGAAGATGAGGCCACCCGCACAGTTCGGGCCAGACATTGTCTTCATAATTTTCGAGGTTCTCCTTTTTATTTCGTAAGATTCAGGACAGGGAGCAGAGCACTCCGTATGGTTGTCCTTCGATGTAACCGTCGGCGTCAATGCATATCGAGGCACCAATATGGAGTGGATACCCTACTGCTTATTGATTTTTTGCCGAGTTCCTTACACAAAAAGTGAGATCGGAATTTTGTTTCTTTGGAGGAGGTAAAACCTTAGTCCAATTTATTCCCCTCTTGACCGGGCACCTGTCTGAGTTCGGGATCGACTTCCGATACTGGCAGAGATAGGTAGTTTCCGGCGGGAGTTTGTCTTTTTAGATTCTTTGGACTATATTACACAATTATCTTAAAAAGAAAGGAAAAGAAAGTAAACGAAAGACATTTCGACCTGGGGCGAAGGCGCGAAAGGGTGGGTCTTTGCTTTGGGTTAATTGCCGTCGCGGTGCTTGTTTGGGGGTTTGGAGTTTGTGTGCCGGGTGTTGAGGCTCAGGTCAGGTCCTCGGGTGGGGAACTGTTGGCTCAGACGCCGCCGATGGGGTGGATGACCTGGAATTATTTTGGCGAGAACATCAATGAGCGCGATCTTCGCGAGATGGCGGATGCGATGGAACGTTCGGGCATGGTAAAGGCGGGTTACAAATACCTGATGATTGACGACGGGTGGCAGGGCGGCCGCGACAACAAGAACAATTTAATTCCAGACCCGAAAAAGTTTCCGTCCGGCATCAAGGCATTGGCCGATTATGTCCATTCGAAAGGGATGAAGCTCGGCATTTATTCCGATGCGGCGCCGCTTACCTGTGCCGGTTATACGGCTAGTTTGAATTTTGAGGAGCAGGACGCAAAGATATTTGCCGCGTGGGGCGTCGATTATTTGAAATACGATTATTGCGGAGCACCGAGCGACGCGCAAACGGCACAGGTCCGATATAGGGCGATGGCCGACGCGCTTAGAAAGAGTGGCCGCGACATCGTGTTCAGCGTTTGTGAATGGGGCGAGCGGAGGCCGTGGTCGTGGGCCGCGGGACTGGGCGCCCAGCTTTGGCGAACGACGCATGATGTCCGAGACAAATGGGCGAAAAAGCCTTCGGAAAAATGGGGCGTCGGGCTGATGGATATACTGGACGAAAACGCAGAACTGCATGAATACGCCGGTCCGGGCAGATGGAACGATCCGGACATGCTCATCGTCGGGCTGTATGGCCGAAAAGGCCCGTCGGGCGACGGCGGCGGCAGCGGCTGCAGCGATACGGAATATCAAAGCAACATGAGCCTGTGGAGCATTATGGCTGCCCCTTTGATCGCAACCAACGATGTTCGTTCGATGAATGCCGAGACAAAGCGCATCTTGTTGAACGAAGAAGTGATCGCGGTCAATCAGGACGCGCTTGGCATGCAAGGCGTGCGGAAGATCAATAATAATGTCTGGAATGTTCTCGTCAAACCGCTCGCAAACGGCGACACGGCCGTCGCCATATTAAATCGCAGCGATGCTCGTCAAAATTATGCGATCGAGTTTTCCGAGCTAGGGTTGAACGGGGAGTTTGAGATAAGGGACCTATGGCTGCATAAAGCAGTTGGGCAAGGAACGCAGTGGAACGGCGGCGTCGATAGCCACGAAACAAAATTGTTCAGGCTTCGATGCGTCGGACAGAAATAGCGGCGTCATATGGAAGATGTTCAGGACAAATTCGTGGCGATGGTTTCGGCAAAGGCCGAGGTCGAGCTGCCGGTATCGCAGTTCGAGCCGCGTTCGATGCTTGCCGTGCCTGAGCATCATATTGAAAGATCGAAGTTTCCGTCGATCGATTACCACAATCATCTTGATGCACAGGATCCGCACAATGTGCTTCACGTAATGGACGCGTGCGGCGTTGAGAAATGCATCAACATTACAATGCGCGTCGGCGACGAAGCGTTTGAGATGCACCGCAAATTCAAAACCGCGGCGGCTGATAGGTTCGATACCTACGCTTGGTTCGACTGGACCGATCTGCACGAAGACGGATTTTGGGAAAGGTGTGTCGAGCGTGTCGAGCGGTTGGCCGAGGCCGGTTTTGTCGGGATCAAGGTTTGGAAAGATCTCGGCTTGACGCTGAAAGATAAGAATGGCGAATTCTTGAAAGTGGACGATGAGCGGCTTGTCCCGTTCTTTGAAAAGGCAGGCGAAATGAATTTTCCGGTGATGTTCCACATCGCCGACCCGGATGCGTTTTTTCTGCCGATCGACCGATTAAACGAGCGTTACGAAGAGTTGGCGGCGCATCCGGACTGGGGTTTTTACGGCTCGCATTTTTCAAAAGAAGAATTGCTTGCCCAGCGCGATTCGATATTTCAACGTCATCCGAATACGACGTTCGTTTGCGCGCATTTGGCGGAAAAGAGCGAGGACCTGGCCTATGTCGGACGGCTGCTTGATGCGAATCCGAATCTGTATGTTGATATCGGCGCCAGGACCGCCGAGTTGGGCCGCCAGCCATTCACGTCACGCGAGTTCTTTCTGAAATACGCCGACCGAATTCTGTTCGGCACTGATCTCGTGCCCGACGAAGAAATGTATCGCCTGCATTTCCGATTTCTTGAAACTCGGGACGAGTATTTTGATTATCCTTCGCACGCGTCGCGGCAGGGCCGCTGGCAGATCTACGGCATCGATCTGCCCGATGATGTCTTGCGGATGGTTTATAGGGAAAATGCACTGAAACTGCTTTCGCGATGAGGCCACTGATAGAAATCTGTGTTGATTCGGTTGAATCCGCCGCCGCTGCTGAGAAAGGCGGTGCCGATAGGGTCGAGCTTTGCGACAACCTGATCGAAGGCGGAACGACGCCGAGTGCCGGATCGATCGCACTTTCATGCGAAAAACTGAATATTCCGGTACATGTAATTATCCGGCCGCGCGGCGGCGACTTTTGTTATTCGGACATCGAGTTTGAGGTGATGAAACGCGATATTTCGACGGCAAAAGATCTCGGTGCAAACGGGGTCGTGATCGGAATTCTCCTTCCGGACGGCTGCGTGGACGAGGCGCGAACACGAGAACTTATCAGGCTTGCCCGGCCGATGTCCGTAACGTTTCACAGGGCGTTTGACATGACTCGCGATCCGTTTGAAGCGCTCGATTCGCTGATCGCCCTCGGGGTTGATCGTGTCCTTACCTCAGGCCAGGAAGCGATGGCAGCAAAAGGGATCGGGTTGATCGGGCGGCTTGTCGAACGTGCCGGAGATAGAATTTCCATCATGGCATGCGGCGAAATACGGGAAGTGAACGCGAGACAAATAGTTGCCGAAACGGGTGCACGCGAGATCCATTTCACCGCGTTTGTTGAGAAAGAAAGCGAAATGGAATATCGAAACCAACGGGTTTATATGGGCAATGAGCTTTGCCCGGAGTATGTAAATAAGGTGACCGACGCAGAAAAGATCGCTGGTGTGATCCGGGCTGTCGAGGAGCCGGCTCAGGCATAAATCATGAAGATAAATGTCAATTCTATCCTGATCGTCGTTCTTCTGCTCGTTTGTTCAAATGCGATCGAAGCACAGCACAAGACCGAAAATGTCATTCTGATCACGCTCGACGGTGTGCGGACCGAGGAGATGTTCGGCGGGCTTGATCTCGCTGTGATAAAAGCCGCCACGAAAAAGGGAAAGGTCGAGGACACGGCGTTGTATAAAGCGTATTGGGCAGCGACACCCGAAGAGCGGCGGGCGAAGGTAATGCCGTTTTTTTGGAATGTGCTAATGAAACAGCATGGCTCGATCGCCGGAGACCGGAGTAAGGGCAGTACAGTACAGATCACCAATTCACACAGATTTTCTTATCCCGGATATTCCGAGATACTCACCGGCCAGGCACACGACGACGTGATAAAGAGCAACGACAAGCTGCGAAATCCGAATTCAAGCGTGCTTGAATTTCTAAGGCGAAAGCTGAGCGTCGGCCCGCAGAAAGTCGCGGCGTTTGCCTCGTGGGATGTTATCGATTGGATCGTCGAAGGCAAGCCGGGCACGATAGCATCCAACGCCGGATACGAAAAATATGTGAGCCCGGACGAGCGAATTGCGGACGCCAACCGTTTGCAATTCGAGGCCCGAACGCCATGGGACAGTGTTCGGAGCGATGCATATACTTTTCGCTTTGCGATGTCGCATTTGCGGACAAACAAACCGCGAGTGCTCTATATCGGGCTCGGCGAGACCGACGATTGGGCCCATGATCAGCGTTACGACCGCGTGCTGCAAACGCTGCAGCTTACTGACAATTATCTGAAACAGCTTTGGGAATATTTGCAGAGCAGCCCGCAGTATAAAAATAAAACAACAATAATTATCACGACCGATCACGGACGCGGAAATACGCCGGCCGATTGGTCGGATCACGGATCGGACGTTGAAGGTGCGCAGTATATTTGGCTTGCAGCCATCGGCCCCGACAGCCGTTTGCGTGGCGAGTGGCGCGATTCGCCGACGATCTACCAGAATCAGATAGCCGCAACCGCGTCGCGCCTGCTCGGGTTTGATTACAGTGAACAGAACCCGAATGCAGGTAAACCGATAGAGAAATTGTTTTGATGAAATTAAGGTCGGCATTATTGTTTTTCGCATTTGTCCTGCTAATTGTGCAGAGCGTTTCGGCTCGTGCAGATCTTTCGATCATTCCGCAGCCAAAGCATATTGAACGCCGTGAGGGAGCTTTTACGCTCGACAAAACTACGTCGATCCAGGCTCCCGTCGGCAGGCGGACGGCGGAGATAGTTCGGTTCTTTGCTGAAAATTTAAGGGAACAAGCCGGGATCGCGCTTGCAAAAAACGGCGCGGGCGGCCGCATTGTTTTTCGGATCGATAAGTCGATCGCCGGTGAAGAAGGTTATCGAATTGTAATTTCAAACCGGCGGATCAACGTCGCTGCCCGGACGGACAAAGGACTTTTCTGGGCAGTGCAGACGCTGCGGCAATTGGTTCCGCCGGGAAATACACAGGCCGTCGCGATTCCCGCCGTTACGATCGAAGACGAGCCGGAATTTTCATATCGCGGCCACATGCTCGATGTCGGCAGGCATTTTTTCCCCGTCGAATTCGTCAAGAAACAGATCGATCTGCTGTCGTATTACAAGATAAACACTTTCCGATGGCATCTGACCGAAGACCAGGGCTGGCGGATCGAGATCAAGAAATATCCGAATTTGACGAAAGTTGGCGCGTGGCGAACGGAAGCGGACGGAACCAGATACGGCGGGTTTTATACGCAGGATCAGATAAGGGACGTTGTCGAATACGCGCGGATCAGGAACATCACGGTGATACCTGAGATCGAAATGCCTGGCCACAGCATGGCGGCGTTGGCGGCCTATCCGGAATTTTCGTGCAGAATGAAGCCGATCGAAGTGACGCCGGAATGGGGCGTCCATAAAGATGTGTTTTGCGCCGGCAATGACGGGACGTTCACTTTTTTGCAGGATGTTTTGGATGAAGTCATCGCGTTGTTTCCGTCGCCTTACATTCACATCGGCGGTGACGAGGTCCCGAAAGACCGGTGGCGTGAATGCGCGAAATGTCAGCTTCGCATCAAGAACGAAGGCTTAAAAGATGAACATGAATTGCAAAGCTATTTCATCAAACGCGTTCAGAGCTATCTCGCCAAAAAGGGCAAAACGCTGATCGGATGGGATGAGATCCTTGAAGGCGGTGCCGATAAGAATGCGGTCGTCGAAGTTTGGTGCGGCGACGCCGAAGCGGCGAAAGCTCTTGCGAACGGAAATCGCGTCATCATGGCCGGACCGTTTTATTTTGACACACCGCTGCAGGGCAAAACGCTGAAAGATGTGTACCAAACCGATCTGCTTTCGCTGCCGCAGTATAGCGAAAATCGTCAATTGCTCCTCGGTGCCGAAGCTCCGCTATGGACCGAGCGAGTCACGATGGTGAATGCTGAATCAAAATTGTATCCGCGGCTGCAGGCGTTTGCCGAAATAACATGGACGGGAAGGCGCGGTAACCTTGACGAATTCAAACGCAGGATGGCGGAGCATTATCGTTATCTGGATGCTTTGGCGGTTGCGTACGGACCGGAGGATAAGGCGATTGCGAATTACAAGATCTCGTTCGACGCGACAAAGCGTGTTTGGCGGTTAGATGCGGCTGGCGGATTTGACGACATTGTGTTCCGCTACACGACCGATGGCCGCGAACCTTCGGCCGATTCGGCTGCGTTCAAGGATTCGATCGAGTTCACACGGCCGTCCGCGATCAAGGCCGCGCCGTTTCGCCGAGGCCGTAAATACGAATTATCCAGACCATTTACGCTCGTTGCGAACAAGGCTCTTGGCAAGCCGGTTAAGTTCGCCAATCCCGTGGACAAACGATATAACAAGGCGGGCGAGATGGCACTGACCGACGGCATTCTCGGAAGCGGCGATTTTAGCGACGGCATTTGGGCCGGCTGGCAAGGAGCGGACCTCGATTCGACGATCGACCTCGGAGAGCGGAGTTCGATCACCTCAATTGCCGTGAACTTCATGCAGCAAAGCGGCTCATGGATAGTACTGCCGCGAACAGTCACGTTCTATTCATCGGATGATGGAGCGAATTGGACGGAACTGCAAAACAACGAAACGAATGCTGACGCGATGGATATGAGTTCGGCGGTACGAGCTATACGATTTTTGTCGGAACGGCCTATTTCAGCAAGATTTGTTCGGGTAAAAGCCGTTCAATTCGGCAAGCTGCCGCCGGGCCATAACGGCGCGGGCGGTGATTCGTGGATATTCGCCGACGAGATCGTCGTTAAATGATCGGCAAGCCTTGGTAAATAGACGATGCGGAATCTATCGGTTCAAATTGACGAATGAGAAATACACCAATGAGTTGGAAGATGTCGCGGAAATATCTTGTGAACATCGTATTTGGCGTCCTTTGCGTGTCGGCGACAGCCTCGGCACAAATGCGGCAGGGACAGCTTGACTACAAACCGACCGAGGCAAATCTGCGGTCGCGGGAATGGTTTCAGGATGCAAAGTTTGGACTGTTCATTCACTGGGGCGTTTATAGCGTGCTCGCTCGCGGCGAATGGGTGATGAACAATGAAAAGATCCCGATCGCCGAATACGAAAAACTTCCGGCCCAGTTTAACCCTATGAAATTCGATCCTGCGGCCTGGGTCGCACTGGCAAAGGCGGCCGGGATGAAGTACATCACTATCACCAGCAAACATCACGACGGGTTTGCGATGTTTGATTCGAGAGTGTCTGATTGGGATATCATTGACCGAACGCCGTATAAGAAAGATCCGTTGAAAATGCTTGCGGATGAATGCCGCAAACAGGGCGTCAAGCTGTTCTTCTATCACTCACAGCTTGATTGGCATCATCCAGATTATTTTCCGCGTCACTACACCGGCGTTGGCTATACGGGCCGGCCCGAAAGCGGCGACTTCAATAAATATCTTGACTATATGGACGCGCAGCTGACCGAGCTTTTGACGAATTACGGCGAGATCGGCGGCATTTGGTTTGACGGAATGTGGGACCGCGAAGAAGCCGATTGGCGGCTCGAGAAAACCTACAGCCTGATCCATAAGCTTCAGCCGCAGGCATTGGTCGGTTCAAATCATCACTTAAAACCGTTCGCAGGTGAAGATTTTCAGATGTTCGAAAAGGACCTGCCGGGGCAAAAAACGACCGGGTTCAATGACAAGCAGGAGATAGGAGCATTGCCGCTTGAAACCTGCGAAACGATGAATGGTGCGTGGGGTTACAACGCAAAGGACAAGAATTTTAAGAGCACAAAGAAGCTTATCCAATATCTCGCAAACGCGGCCGGGCGTAACTCAAATTTTCTTCTAAATGTCGGCCCGATGGCGACCGGCGAGATACAACCGGAATTTGTCACACATCTCAAGGAAATGGGACAGTGGCTTTCAAAATACGGCGAGGCATTTTATGGAACGCGCGGCGGGCCGCTGACGCCGCGGCCGTGGGGCGTGACAACCCAAAAAGACGGCAAGATCTATATACACATCTTGGATTGGCCGGACGATGCGTTGATACTCCCGCCGATGTCAAAACGGATCGTGGCAGCGAGATTTTTGAAAGACGGCAGCATCGCAAAACTGACTAAGCACAAGAACGGAATGGTTTTCAGCATTCCGCAAACTGCCCGTGACGATTTCGATACGATCCTTGAAATACAACTTGCGGAGAAGTAATGACCTTTATTTATCCTAGTATTATGACCAAGTTCAAACCTATCGCACTATTGATGCTCGCCTTTGTTTTTGCTGCATCCGCGGCCGCCCAAAACGCGACGGCGAATCGCACATTCGGCTGGGAAGGTGATCATTTTATGCTCGACGGCAAGCCGTTCATCATTCGTTCCGGTGAGATGCATTATCCGCGTGTGCCGCGAATGTATTGGCGCGACCGTTTTAAGAAGGCGAAGGCGATGGGCTTGAATACCATTACGACATACATCTTTTGGAACTTGCACGAACCGCGAAAAGGGCAGTTTGATTTTACGGGCAATCTCGACGTGGCTGAATTTGTTCGCGAGGCGAAAGAAGAAGGATTGTATGTGATCGTTCGGCCTGGCCCGTATGTCTGCACTGAATGGGATTTTGGCGGCATTCCGGCGTGGCTCCTTGCGGAAAAGGATATGAAGGTACGCACGTCGGACGCGCGGTTTGTTGCGGCGTCAGACATCTATATGAAAGAGGTCGGCAAGCGGCTCGCACCGCTCGAGATCGCAAAAGGCGGCAACATCATAATGATTCAGGTCGAGAACGAATACGGTTCGTTTGGCGCCGATAAAGATTATATGAACGCGGTCAAAAAGCAGATCCGCGACGCCGGTTTTTCGGGTCAGCTTTTCACGTCTGACGGTTCGCTCGACTACATGCTGAAGAACGGGACGCTGCCCGATGTTTTGTCGGTGATCAATTTCGGCGTCGATCAAAAAGCGAGTGTTGCGGGAGTGGAAAAAGAGTTTGCGAATTTTGCGAAGTTTCGACAGAACGTGCCGCGAATGGTCGGCGAATATTGGATCGGCTGGTTCGATCACTGGGGCAAGCCGCACCAGACCGTAAAGCCCGAAGCGGTCGCCGAGGGGCTGGATTGGATGTTGAAGAACGGCATTTCGTTCAACCTCTATATGTTCCACGGCGGTACGTCGTTCGGCTATATGAACGGTGCGAACTACAACGCAAAGGAGCCTTATCAGCCCGACACGACAAGCTACGATTACGATTCGCCGCTCGACGAAGCTGGACGAACGACGCCGAAATATTTTGCGCTTCGTGACGTTATAAAAAAATACCTTCCCGCGGGGGAATCGCTGCCCGATGTTCCCGCAAATGCGGAACTGATCGATATCCCGAAGTTTGATCTAAAAGAAACCGCTGATCTGTTTCAGCTTTTGGGCAAACCGAAGTCGTCGCGTGAGCCGCTTTCGATGGAAGAGGCCGGGCAGAATTATGGATTTATTTTGTATCGAAAGAAATTGGACAAAACGGCAGACGGCGAACTTAAATTCGACCTGCGCGATTACGGATACATCTTTTTAGACGGTGCATTGACCGGAAAGCTCGACCGGCGGTTGAAACAGAACGAGCTTGCGATAAATGCAAAGCCAGGAGCGACTCTCGACATTTTGGTAGAGAACGGCGGGCGGCTGAATTTTGGTAAGGATTTTATCTATGACCGAAAGGGAATTGTCGGCGCCGTCACGCTTGGTGGGGGGAATTTGGAAGGCTGGCAGATCTTTAACCTGCCGCTGAACGATCTGCGTCCGCTGAAATTCAAGAAAGCTGCCGCGAAGCCAAACACGCCAACTTTCTATCGAGGCACATTCGATCTGAAGGCTTTGGGCGACACTTATCTTGACACGAGAACGTGGGGCAAAGGCCATGTTTGGGTAAACGGAAATCATCTCGGCCGCCACTGGAGGATCGGCCCGCAGCAGACGCTATTTGTCCCGGCAAGTTTTCTGAAATCGGGCCGGAATGAAGTGATCGTGCTTGAGACGGACGCTGTGCTCGAGGCTTCGCTTACAGGCATTAAACATCAAATATTCGAAAACCAATGAGATTAAAAAATTGTCGTAAAACGTTTCGTTTGATCGCCGTGCTGGCGGCATTTATTAAAGTCGCATTTCTTATCGCGGGCTGCAACAGCGGCCCGGGCAAGACCGAAAGCTCTTTTGTAAATGGACAGAAATCCGGTCCGGTCCGGATCGGGTTTCTGCTCGAAACGCTAAAGGAAGAACGCTGGCTTCGCGACCGCGATCTCTTTGTCGAAAAGGCAAAGCAGCTTGGGGCGACAGTCGAAATTCAGGTGGCGGAGGGCAACGATGCGGTGCAGCTTCAGCAGGCTGAGAACCTTTTGACGAAAGGCGTGGATGTTCTCGTTGTCGTTCCGCACGACGGCCAGGTTGCCGCGAGCATTGTTGACAAGGCGACGCAGGCAAAAGTTCCAGTGATCGCCTACGACCGTCTGATCTTGAATTCTGACGTGGCACTGTATGTGTCGTTCGACAACGTTCGCGTCGGCGAAATGCAGGCGCGTTATCTGCTTGAACGTGCTCCTAAGGGCAACTACCTGCTCATCTGCGGATCGCCAACCGACAACAATGCAAAGCTCTTGTACCAGGGGCAAATGAACGTTCTAAAGCCTGCGGTCGATCGCGGCGATATCAAGATCGTCGCCGAACAATGGGCGGCAAACTGGCAGGCAAGCGAAGCGATGAAACACACCGAAAATGCACTGACCCAGAACAACGACAATATCGTTGCGGTCGTCGCATCGGCCGACAGCGTTTCGAGGGGCGTGATCCAGGCACTCGATTCGCGCGGGCTTGCCGGGAAGGTACTGGTTTCCGGCCAGGATGCCGATATTGTCGCGTCGCAATATGTCGCACAAGGGAAACAGACGATGACCGTTTACAAGCCGATCAAACCGCTTGCGACCGCCGCCGCCGAAGCCGCCGTAAAATTGGCACGAGGCGAAAAGATCGACACCGGCCGCACGGTCAATAACGGAAAGCTAGATGTCCCTTCGATCCTGCTTGATCCGATCATCGTCGATAAAAACAATCTGGAAGATACGATCATCAAGGACGGTTATCAAAAGCGTGAGGAAGTTTTTAAGACGGCGGCGGCCGGCGGTTAAATGATCATTTGTGTTTCGGCAAATCCGGCGATTGACCGGCGGCTGTGGGTTGGCCAGCTGAGAGTTGGCGAAGTGAACCGTGCATCGTCCGCGGTTTCCTTTGCGGGCGGAAAAGCGGCGCATGTTGCGATGACGGCAAAGGCGCTTGGCGAGGACAAGGTTGTTTGGATAGGGTTTCTTGGCGGGGCAACAGGTGACGAGGTTGAACGGCAATTGATCGGACTTGGGATCGAGGTCGTTCCGGTTCGTACCAGATCGACGACGCGCGTCAATGATGAGATCATCGCTGACAACGGCGTGATAACTGAGATATTGGAACCTGGCGGAAAGATCGTCCAAGATGAACTTATTGAATTCAAAAGCATGTGCGAACGGTTGTTCAGTTCGTCGGGGTCGAATTTCCACGCAGTTTTCTCTGGAAGTTTGCCGCCGGGTGTGCCGGGTGATCTCTATGCAGATTTGATAGCCTTGGCCCGTAAACATGGCGGCAGGTCGATGCTGGACACGAGCGGTGAGCCCTTGCTGCTCGCGCTTTCGGCAGGACCGGATATGATCAAACCAAACCGTGAAGAGGCGGAGAAAGCGATCGGCGTCACGATCACCGGGCAAGAAACGGCGGAATTGGCGACCCGGCGATTTGCTGACTTGGGTGTGAGCGAGACGATCATTTCACTTGGTGCCGAAGGGCTTGTACGATCTAACGGCACACAGGAGGTCGTAGCCGCGAAACCTCCAAAAGTTAGGGTCAATTCGACAGTTGGATGCGGCGATGCGACGGTCGCCGGGTTGGTCGTTGCGGACATTCGCGGCTATGAACTGGCCGAGAAGCTGCGCCTTGCTGTTGCGTGCGGTGCGGCAAATTGCCTGGCCGATCTTCCTGGACAGATCAGGTTGGCGGATGTGGAACGGTTGGCGCCGTTGGTAGAAATATCTAAGGGGTCGAACTCAGAATGAACTAGTGGCCTGAGGCAGGGAATTGGCAAGCAGTTTCTTGCCGATCTCTTCTGCTTTGCGATCTTTGTGGCTATCTATTGCGGCCTTTGTGTAAGCGCGTTTTTTAGCACAAAGACCACGAAGTTGAAGACACAAAGGGCACAAAGGAGAATGCGATTCAATTGGTCCGGTCCTAATAATGGCGAGAGTGAGTGAACTGTACAGAAATATGTTAACGGAAGAAAGACGAGGCGCGATCGTCGGAATCGTTCAAGAGAAAGGAAAGGTCAAGGTAAAAGAGCTGAGCAAACAGTTCAAGACCTCTGAGGTCACGATCCGATCGGACCTTAAAGAACTGCATCAGCGTGGAATGGTCTTCAAATCTCACGGCG